>CAZMPE010000178.1:0-5940 GCA_964567955.1 uncultured Phycisphaeraceae bacterium
CGCAGCACGCAGCACGCAGCACGCACTACGACCTCAGGACCCAGCACTCAGGACTCCCCCCGCAGCACGATTCCTGACGCCGCACGCCCGACGCCCCTACTTCCGCACCAACCCCACGACAAACTCGAACGCATCCCGGTACGGCTCGGGGCCGCCGTCGGCGGCACTCTCCCTCGTCCAGTTCAGATCATGATCGGTGGCGGGATAGATGTGGACCGTCAGATTCGTCTTCCCCGCCGCGCGGAAGGCCTCTTCCGTTTCGCGCACGCCCTCCACGCGGCAGGCCCCGTCGAGTTCGCCGTGCAGGATGGCCAGGGGGATGTCGAGCCGGAGCAGGATGTTCTGATTGGGCTCGGCGTCCCACCAATCGTTGAGGTAGGCCGAGGACAGGCGCACCAGGTTCCTCCACAGGAAGTCGTCGTCGCGCGCCTCGACGGCCTGAAGGATCGCGTCGAGCCGCGGGCGGACCAGTCGGACCAGGTCCTCGGATGTCACCACGCCGTCGGCGTCGGCGTCGAGGGAGGTGAACGCCAGTGCGGCCGCCCTCGCGGGGTTCGTCGCGGCGAACTCGTCAAACTCGGCCCTGGTCAGATTCCCGTCGCGGGCGGCGGGGATCAGGTGCTCGATGTTCCGCCACGGGCCGATGCTGTTCTGCCAGACGATGGTGTCGCGGGCGTTGTCCGCGGCGTACGCCATCAGGACGACGCCGATGATCCCCTGCGGCGATCGCAGCGCGAGCTGGGGAGCGAGGCGTGTCCCCTCGCTCGAGCCCATCAGGACGATGCGCGAGGCGTCGACCTCGGGGCGGGCCCGCAGCGCCCCGAGGGCGCGCTCGTAATCATCGAGCAGGACCGTCATCGTCGCGCCGGAGAAGACGGCGCGGTCGACCGTCATGCCGGGCGGCCCGTCCTTCGGCGTGCAGCCGCGCTTGCTCATCCGGAAAAGAGCGATACCCCGGCGTGCCAGCTCCACGCCGTGAAAGTCGAGGTACCGGGCCACCTGGGGCTTGCCCTCGGCGTCGGCGTACATGAAGGGGCTGTCGTAGGTCCGGGCCCCTGCGCCGTGGATGTAGAAAACGACGGGGAACGGCCCGCCCGGTCCGGCCGGGACCGTGAGCTTGCCCTCGAGCGCCGTCCCGTCCGTGGCTTCAAACGACACAAGGACAACGGATGTGCCGGTCGCCTGCGCCGTTTCCGGCTGCGCCCGCGCGAAGGCGAGTGGTGCGACGATCAACGCAACAATGAGGATGTTCCGCATGGCGGAAAGGGTAGACCGCCAACCTGCCCGTTGGCATCCGGCCAGGTGCGACTCACTCTCGGGAGAGATACGCGCACCCCGCCGTCAGACGTCGGTGCGATCCACGACCTTGTACTGCTCGCGCTCGCCGCGACCGCGCAACGGGTAGTCCTTACGGAGCGGGTGGGCGGGGTACTCCTCCCACGTGAGAATGCGGCGGAGGTCGGGGTGGTTGCGGAAGCGGATGCCGAACATGTCGAAGACCTCGCGTTCGGGCCACTCGGCGCCGGGCCAGAGGTCGGTGACGCTGTCGAGCCAGAGGGCGGGGTCCTCGACGATGCCGTCGGTCGGGAGGGAGGGATCGAGGAACACCTTGACGAAGAACCGGTCGTCGCGCTCGAAGGCGAGGAGGTTGTAGACGACGGCGAAGCGTCCCGCGGTGCGGGCGGGGTAGTTCAGGTAGTCGACGCCGATGACGTCGGAGAGGAAGTTGTACGACGTCTGGGGGTCGTTCTTCAGGAACGCCATCACCGCGTGCAGATCGGAAGCCGGCACGATGAGCGTCGACTGCCCGCGAAACTCCGTCGCGTGCAGCTTCAGGCCGGGGAAGGCCTGCTTGACGATCTTGAGCGTCGGATGGTCGAGCCGGGTATCGGGCATGCGAGGGGTTCCCAGGTGGCGAAGGGAAGTCTAGCGATCGTTCGCCGGACGCGACGGTGCGCCCGATTCGATGACGACGGGCAGATCGGGCCGGCACAGGCGACGGGCAAGAAGCGCGGCGGACGAGTCGGGGCCGGGCAGCACGAGAGCCCCGACGCGGGGGTGCATGCCGAGCGATTCGAAGATGCGGAGCAGGTGGTCGTCCGCGGCGGGGAGCATCGATTCGGTGAGCATGGCGCACGGGTCGAGGAGCAGTTCGAACGGCTGGCCTTCGCGCCGGCGCAGGAAGTCGGCGCAGGTCGGCGCATCGGAGAGAACGTCTCGGGCGGAGGTGCGGAGAAGCGCGGTGAGGCGACGCTCGCGCAGCGCCGGCAGGAGGCGGTCGCACCAGGATTCGAACGCAGCCCGTCCGGCCGGGCCCCACGTGGCGAACCCGGTCTCGTCTTCGCCGCGAGTCGCCGCCCCGAAGGCGACGCGCGGGCAACCACCCATCTCGGGGAGGCCGGACCCGGTCGGGTCCCGATCGGCGAGGATGGCGAAGGGCGGACCGCCGGATTCGGGCTCGATGCGGCCGGAGCGCAAGAGATGCACGTTCATCGCGGGAGCGTAGGACGTGGGTTGCGCTCCTGTGCTCAAGGCCGCGCGGCCCGACGCCCGATGGAGCGTGGCCCGACACCGATCACCTTTTCAGGAGCGGAAGACCGGAACGTCAAAGACTCGACAATCGGCCCGGGCGGCGGCGTCCCGGGCCCCAGCATCGGAGGCTTCGCATGGTCCGTTCGAGCGCCTTTGGGCGCACCTCCGAGCAGCCGGAGTGCAGCTCGTCCGTATCGTCGCGATTGACCCGGGAGCAGGTCGTCGATCGCATCGTGAGCATGAACCCGTCCGCGACGCCGGACTTCCTGGCGGATTTCGAGGATACGGCGTTGAGCCGTTATCAGGACCGTCTGACGGCGGCCCGGAGCCCGCGGGCCCGGACTGAGCGATGGATCCGGGCGGGGGACACGCCGGCGATCATGAGCCGGCGGGCCGGTCGGCACTGAGCGGGAGAGTCAGCAAGCTTGCGGCAGAGGGGGCGATGGTGGGGCCCCCTCTGTCGCGTTTTGGGGGAAAGGCCGGCACGGGGGCTCGCCAGGACGGATCTGAAGATGGAAGTAACTGTCCGACTGAGGGTTATGTGCACTCACGGGCGAAACCAATATGCGGACTCATGCGGGGTGGGGGAACGTCCGATCTGTCAGTGAGCGATCGGACCACCGGCTTCAAGGGGAGCCGGAGAACGGTCCGATAAGGCAGACCGCGGGCGACTTCGGGCCTTCCGGGGCGCGTCATCGCGGGCGTGGACCAGGGCTCTGACCCGGAGATCGCACCGATGAGAAATGAACTGAGTTTGGCGAGCGCCCCGCGGCTGACGCTCTGGACTCTGGTGGCGGCGTGCGGTTCGCTGTCGGCCTGTTCCGTTGAGATGGCACGGCTACCCGAGCCCGGGCCGGTTTCGGCCATTCCGGACCTCGTCGCCGAATCAGAGTTGCTGGCGTCGGTGATGGGGATCGATCATGCGGCGTTCATGGGCGCGTCGGGGCCCACGATCCCGGGGATTGACCCGTATGGGTATTCGATCTTCGGGCAGGCGTCGCACAACGACGACCCGGTGCTGTCCGGCGCGTCGACCAATCTTTCGCAGATCAGCTTCTCGACCGAGGGCGCGGACTTTGATCCGGATGTCGCGCGGGACGGGTCGCGGATCGTGTTCTCGAGCACGCAGCACTCCCCCACCGCTGACATCTACACGAAGGCGATCGGCAGCCGCGTCGTGACGCAGTTGACGAACGACGGCGCGCGGGACGTGATGCCGCGGATCAGCCCGGACGGGACGAAGATCGCGTTCGCGAGTGATCGGGCGGGGAACTGGGACATCTACGTGATGCCGATCACGGGCGGGCGCGCGGTCCAGGTGACCAGCGGCGGGACGTCCGAGCTGCATCCGTCGTGGTCGCCGTCGGGCACCGAGATCGTGTTCAGCCGGTTCGGCGCGGTGAGCGGCCAATGGGAGATGTGGGTGACGGAGCCGGGGAACCCCGGCGTTTCGAACTTCATCGGGTACGGACTCTTCCCCGAGTGGTGCCCGGTGGCGGGCACGGGCGAGAACGGCGGGGACAGGATCCTGTTCCAGAAGAGCCGGGGTCGCGGCGACCACGCCTTCGGGATCTGGACGATTGATTACCGCGGCGGGCAGGCGGGGAACGCGACGGAGATCGTGTCGACGGTGCGCGCGGCGTGCATCACGCCGTCGTGGAGCCCGGACGGCGCGTGGGTCGCGTTCGCGACGGTTCCGAGCGGCGGCCCGACGGGGTCACCGGAGGCGCGGCGCCCGAAGTCGGGTGAGATCTGGCTGGCGGATCTCGAGGGCCGGAGCCGGATCAAGCTGACCGCGGGGAACGAGCTCAACCTGATGCCGACGTGGGGCCCGGGGAACCGGGTGTACTTCGTCAGCAGCCGCGGCGGCACCGACAACATCTGGTCGCTGGACGCGGGCGGCGCGGTGGCGCTGGCCAGCGGCAACGCGAAACCGACGGAGACCGCGGCCGTCACCACGGACGGCGCTGGGAAGGACTGAGTGATCTTCCGCCGCGACGTGCGGCGGTTTCGGATGAATCCCGGCGGGGTTGGACCCCCGCCCGAATCGGCAGGACGCCATGACAACCGAACAGACCATGCTCTCAACGTCTGCCCGCGCCGGGCTCTCGGCGCTTCTCTGCGGCCTGATGCTCCTTTCGGGGTGCAGCCAGGGTCCGCAGCTGGTCGCGCCCGAGACGCTGACGGCGCCGTACGACGCTTCGCGCGGCGAAGTGCTCTGGGCGGTCGTGCCGCTCCGCAATGAGTCGGGCACGTCCGTCGTGGACATCGCGGCGGTGAGCGACCACGTCGTCGGCGCGTTGTCGCAAGTGCGCGGCGTGCGGACGCTGCCCCTGAACCGGACGATCGGGGCGATGCGGTCGCTGGGGATGACTTCGCTGACCTCGCCGGAGGAGGCTCGGAGGCTGGCGGCGGAGATGGGGGTGGACGGGCTGGTGCTCGGGTCGATCACGGCCTGGGACCCGTATGACCCTCCCAAGCTCGGATTGGCGCTCGCGTTGTACGCGCGGCCCGGGGCGATGCAGTCACGCGGCGCGGTGGACATCGACACGCGGGATCTGCAGCAGCTCTCGACGGATTATGACCCCTTCCCGCGCAGCACGTTCGGCGGGGCGCCGGCCTCGACGGTCCACCTGTTCCTGGACGGGAAGAACCACCAGGTGCTGATGGACGTTCGCCGGTACGCCGCGGGGCGGCACGACGAGACGGCGGCGCTGGGATGGAAACGGTATTTGACGAGCATGGATCTGTTCACCGAGTTCGCGGCGTGGCAGGCGGCCGGGCGGCTGCTGGATCAGGAGTGGGTGCGGCTGGCACGGACGGCTGGGGCGGGGGACGGGGAGAAGTGACGGTCGGCGACCGAGGAGCACCGGATGGCGCGGCGGCGGACAGGACAACCGAAGGTTCGACGGAGGCTCCGGCGTGTCACGCTGGTGCGCGGCCGTCACCGGTGGGTGTTCGAGTGCTCGCCGGGGCGCGAGGGCCGGCTTCTGGGCGCGATCGCGGAACTGATCGCGCGGCGGGACTGCCCGCTGGATCACTTTGACGGCGCCGTCGTGGCGCAGCAGCTGACGAACAGCGAGACGAACGATCAACCCCGGGGTTGGAAGACCGGGGCGTGAGGATAGAGAACCAGACCCGCCGCGACGTTGGGCGGGCCTTTGCAGGAGTGACGACCATGACGACGCTTCCCATCACCGCGGCGTTTACGAGCTACCTGATCGACGAGCGCCACTTCAGCCCGTACACGGCGCGCTGCTACGGGGCGGACCTGCGGCAGTTCGTGGAGTTCCTGCACGGGC
Source organism: uncultured Phycisphaeraceae bacterium (assembly GCA_964567955.1). GTDB lineage: Bacteria > Planctomycetota > Phycisphaerae > Phycisphaerales > UBA1924 > CAZMPE01. Next base: position 5,835 of record CAZMPE010000178.1, read on the forward strand.
AGAACGGCTCGCCGACGAGCGCGGAGAAGGAGGCGGAGGAGTACCGGCAGCGCGAGGCGGCGATGAAGCAGAACCCCGACTTTCAGTCGCTGAGCCGGCACGTCAA
>CAZMPE010000179.1:0-5911 GCA_964567955.1 uncultured Phycisphaeraceae bacterium
GCTCATCGGCCACCCGCCGCGCCCCGTGGTGATCTGCACCGCCGCCATGTAGATCTCGTCGACGTCGGGCCGCTCCTCGCGGTCGACCTTGACGCACACGAACCGCTCGTTCATCACCCGCGCCGTCGCCCCGTCCTCGAAGCTCTCACGCTCCATGACGTGGCACCAGTAGCACGTCGAGTAGCCGATGCTCAGGAAGATCGGGACATCCCGCCGGCGCGCCTCCGCGAACGCCTCCGGCCCCCACGGGTACCAGTCCACCGGATTGTGCGCATGCTGCAGCAGGTACGGGCTCGTCTCGCGCGCGAGCCGGTTCGCCTTGCCCTGCCCTTCAGGCTGCTTCATGGTCCACCCGACGCCCGGCCGCCGTTGGATGGCCGCCCGATCACGCGGAAGATCAGCGACGTGAAAATCCGCCCCGCCAGTTCGTCGTGCTCCGCCATCGCCACCGATACGACGTCGGACGCGCTCCGCAACGCGGGGGCGCCGGAGACCGCTCGGTACGCCGCCACGCTCGATTCCAGCACCGCGTCGATCGGCAGCCGCACCGCCGAGACCGCCGCCACGCCGCACACGACCCGGCCTTCCTCATCGTCGTCGACCGGGCCCTCGATCTCCGCGCGACCCCGCTCAAAGGCCGCCGCGTACGCCCCCGCCGCCTCCTTCAGCGGGCGCGGGTCGCCCCCGCCGTTCTCGGTGATCCGCCGGTCCATCGCGCTCCGCAGCCCCGCCAGCTCCGGCTCCAGCAGCTCCCGCGCCGCCAGGATCCGCGCCGCCCCCGTCCGCAGCAGCACCGGCGCCGCGATCGCGAACACCGGCGACCCCAGCCGCTCCTCGGCCCGCTGCGCCACGCTCAACGCCTCCGAACGCGCCGACACCAGCGAGTGACGCAGCGCGAACCGGTCCATCGCCGCCGCCACCGGCACGCTGATCGCCGGGTCCGGCCCGCCCTTGAGCAGGTCCGTCGCGACCGCGTCCAGGTACCCGTCCTCGTCGTCGAACAGATCCGGCCGCATCAGCGGCCGAAGCGCCGTGAACCGCTCGTCCGCCGCGACACGCCGATTCACCGTCCGCACATCCTCCGACGCGTCCACGCCCTCCAGCGCCGACCCCAGCACCCCCGCCTCCCACAGCGGGACCGTCCAGCGCCACGACTCCAGAAACCGCAGGTACCGCGGCACCCGACCCGCGATGTTCTCCACCCGCTCCCGGCGCGGCCCGTCCTCGGGCGCCGGCATCATCGTCACCACGCGATCGGCCAGCAGCATCGCCGCGACCGCGGGCGCCTCGCGCGTCGTGATGTGGTACGGGCTGACGACGATGACCATGCCGAAAGGGTACAGCGCCCGCCGCCCCGAAGCCCGGGGGGTTTCACGCAGAGCCGCACGCCGCACGGGTGATCCCTCCGCCCCTACGCCCCTCCGCGTGAGCATCTATCTATCTATCTATTCCTGCTTGTACCCGTCCGGGTTCTTCCGCATCCACTCCCACGCCGTCCGCACCATCTCGTCCAGGTCAGTGATCGCCGCGGCCCACCCCAGCTCGCGCTGGATCAGCCCCGGGTCCGCGAACAGCCGCGCCGGGTCGCCCGCCCGCCGCGCCCCCATCTTCACCGCGAACGGTTTCCCGGTCACGCGCTTCGCCGATTCGAGGATCTCCCGCACCGAGTGCCCGCGCCCGGTGCCCAGGTTGTACGCCCGCGCCTCGCCCGGCTTGAGCGCATCGAGCACCTTGACGTGCGCATCGACCAGGTCCTCGACATGCACGTAATCGCGCACGCACGTCCCGTCCGGTGTCGGATAGTCCTCCCCGAACACGGTCACCTCGCTGGCCTTGCCCAGAACGGTCCGCAGCACCACGGGGATCAGGTGCGTCTCCGGGTCGTGGTCCTCGCCCAGCACGCCCGAACGGTCGCACCCGGCGACGTTGAAGTACCGCAGCGCGGCGTACGCCACCGGCCGCCCGGCGCGCCGGCGCGCTTCCGCCCAGTCCGCCAGCATGTGCTCGACGTGCAGCTTCGACCGCCCGTACGGGCTCATCGGCCGCTGCGGGCAGTTCTCCGGGATCGGGATGAACCCCTCCGGCGGCTCCCCGTACGTGGCGCACGTCGAACTGAACACGAAGCGATCGACCCCCGCCGCGTCGCACGCCTCGATCAGCGAGAGCGCCGACGCCGCGTTGTTCCGGTAGTACCGCAGCGGCTCATCCACGCTCTCGCCGACATAGGCCAGCGCCGCAAAGTGCAGCACCGTCCGCACGCCGTGCCGCCGCATCAGCGCCTCCACCGCCGCGCGATCGCCGATGTCGCCGCGCTCAAAGACGAGCCGCTTGCCCGCGCCGCCCGCCAGCAGCTCGATCGCTCGCTCGTTCCCCCGCGACAGGTTGTCCAGCGCGATCACCGTCCGCCCGTCGCGCAGCAGCCGCTGCACCGCGTGCGACCCGATGTACCCCGCTCCGCCCGTGACCAGGATGCTCATGACCGCCCCTCAACCCACGTACTTGAAGAGAACGAACCCGCCGATCAGCAGCACGGTAAACACGATCGTCAGCAGGTTGAAGTACCGCTCGATGAACCGCTTCATCGGCGGACCCAGCCACCACAGCAACGCCGCCACCGCGAAGAACCGCGCCCCGCGCCCCAGCACCGACGCCGCCACCAGCGTCACGATCGAGATCGGCGCCACCCCCGCCGCGATCGTGAACACCTTGTACGGGATCGGCGTGAACGCCGCCGTGAACACCGCCAGGAACGCGTTCTCCCGGTACATCTCCGCCACCCTGTCGAACTGACCCTGGCTGAACAGGGTCGGGATGAACCACCCGCTCACCGCATGCCACAGGCCCCACCCGATCGCGTACCCCGCCACGCCACCCAGCACCGACGCCACCGTGCTCACCGCCGCGTAATAGAAAGCCCGCGACCGCCGCTCCAGCGTCAGCGCGATCTGCAGCACGTCCGGCGGAATCGGAAAGAAACTCGACTCCGCGAAGCTCAGCACGAACAGCGCCGCCGTCCCGTGCCGCCCGTGCGCCCACGACAGCACCCAGTCGTACATCCGCCGATGGATCGCCCACCGTGGTATCGGCCGCGCCCCGTTCATGCTCTCCGGCTGTTGCTGCATGGGCCCCCTCTATCGTCCGTTCACCGGCGCCGCCGTTGCACTTCGTCCCCAACCGCCCATCGCTGCCGCCCGCGACCGACCGATCCAAACCAGGAACGCCAGCCCGATCACGACCATCAGCACGCTCAGCCACTGCCCCCGCGTCAGCCCGAACAGGTGCTTCTGCACCAGGTGCGCATCCGGCAGCCGCCAGACCTCCGTCACCACACGCAGCACGCCGTACGTGATCAGGAACCAGCAACCGATGATCCCCGGCTTCCGCGCCGACCGCGCCACCAGCCACACGACCAGCCCGAGCACAACCCCCTCCGCCGCGGCCTGATACAACTGCGACGGATGCCGCGCCGACACCAGCGGCGCCACCTGCTCGGCCAGCCCCGGCGCCCCGGCCTGCAGCCGCTCCAGCATCCGCGCGCATCCACTCTCGAATCCTTCACCCGCGAGCGTGTAGGAACGGACGAGGTGCTCCAGCGCCGCATCCCGCGGCGGGACCGTGTCGAGCAGTTCCTGCGGATACTTCACCGACCACCACGGCGCCGGCTCACCCGGCGGCGCGACGACCCGGCCCAGCAGCTCGCCGTTCACGAAGTTCGCGAGCCGCCCGAAGAAGAGCCCGAACGGCGCGACCAGGCACAACAGGTCCAGCACGTGCAGCAGCGGCAGCCGCCCGCCCCGCGATCCGCCCGGCTCCTTGCACCCGCGCGAGATCATCCACGCCGCGATGATCACGCCGATCATCCCGCCGTGGCTCGCCATCCCGCCCTCGTGCACGGCCAGCAGCTGCCACCACGGAAAGCCCGGCTCGAACGACCAGAACAGCGACGGCTTGTAGAACACGGCGTACCCGAGCCGCCCGCCCGCCACGACACCGACAACGACATACAGGATCGCGTCGCCCACCCGCTCGGGCGGGATCAGCGCCACGCCCCGGCGCGCCAGCCCGCGGAGCACCATCCAGCCGACGAGAAACCCGAGCGCGTACGACAGCCCGTACCAGCGCAGGCCGAACGAATCGGTGAACCGGATGGCAAAGGGGCTCAGGTCGTGCAGCCAGGCCGCCAGCGTCATGAGCGTACAGGGTACGGGGGTTCCGGCCGCCCCGCCGACTATGCTCCCGGCGTGATCGACACGCACTGCCACCTCACCTTCGACGACCTCCGCGCCGACATCCCCGCGATCCTCGACGAGGCCGCGAAGGCCGATGTCACCGGCGCGATCACGATCTCCACGACCACCGCCGACTGCCTCGACGCCCTCGCCATCGCCGAGCGCTTCGGCAACGTCTGGTGCACCGCCGGCGTCCACCCGCTCTACTCCGACAAGGGGCCCCACCACTGGCCCAACCTCCGGCGCGTCGCGCAGAGCCCGCGCTGCGTCGCCTGGGGCGAGCTCGGCCTCGACAACCACTACGACAAGCCGCCCCGCGACCTCCAGCGCCGCGTCCTCGATGAACAGCTCGCCTTCATCGAGTCCAGCGGCATCGACAAGCCCGTCGTCCTCCACTGCCGCGAGGCCTTCGCCGACCTCGTCCCGATCCTGCGCGCCACGCGCCTCGATCCGTCCCGATTCGTCTTCCACTGCTTCACCGGCACGGCCGACGACATGCGGCTGATCCTCGACTTCGGGGCGATGGCCTCGTTCACCGGCGTCCTCACCTACCGCAACGCCGAATCCGTCCGCGACGCCGCGCGGCTCGCGCCGATCGACCGCATCATGGTCGAGACCGACGCGCCGTTCCTCGCGCCCGATCCGCACCGCGGAAAGTGGCCGTGCCGCCCGTGGATGACATCGCTCACGGCGCGCCGGCTCGCGGAGGTGCGGGGCGAAACGTGGGAGAAGCTCCACGCGGCGCTGAACGAGAACTCGCGCCGGTTCTTCGGCATCGGGTGAAAAAAAACACCGCCCCGGGTCGGCCCGGGGCGGGGAGAGAACGTCGGTCGGGTCCGATTACTTGAGCGCCTTCTTGTACTCCTCGAGCACGGCCTCGAGCTGCGCCTTCATCGCGCCGTCGGCGTGCGCGACGGCCTTGGTCTGCAGTTCGAGCGCCGTCTTCACGTCGCCCTTGCAGAAGTACACGCGGGCGAGCGTGTCGAGGATCGCGCCGTCCGAGGACTTGGTCAGCTCGTTGGCCTGCTTCGCGGCCTTCATCGCCAGGTCCAGGTCCTTGTTCGGGACGTTGGCCTCGGGATCCACGATGAACCACGCCACCTGGTTGAGCAGGCCGGGGTTCTGCCACCAACCCGGATCGTTCAGGTTCGCGCGGGCGATCCCGAACGCCTTGTCGAACTCGCCGGCCTCGTACGCCGCGTTGAACTCGCCGATGACCTTCTGCGCGGCCTGGCGGGCTTCTTCCTTCGCCGCGGCGTCCTTGATGTCCCACGTGCCGGCGACGACGCCCTTGAGCGCGTCATCCATGCGGGCGGGGTGGCCGATCCAGGCGATCGTGCCCTTCTGGTCGACGATGAACGCGCTGGGGATGCCGTTGCGTCCGGCGGCCTTCATCCACGTCTTGGCCATCACGCCGTTGCGGACGTCGGCCGGATCATCCTTCTTCTCGATGGCGACCGTGTAGCCCATCAGTTCATCGCCCTTGGGCTTTTCGCCCCGGTCCTTCATGAACGGATCGACCTTCGCCGGATCGTCCCAGATGTTCACGCCGATGATCGTGACGCCCTTCTCCTTGTACTCCTTCTGGAGTTCGGTCAGGTGGGGCATGCCGGCGATGCACGGGCCGCACCAGGTGGCCCAGAACTCGACGACGTAGACGCGCCCCTTCTCGAAGCCGGTGA
>CAZMPE010000180.1:0-5876 GCA_964567955.1 uncultured Phycisphaeraceae bacterium
GCCGCCGCTGTCGAGCGAGTCCTTCGCGGCCCGCTTGAGGTCGCGGATCACCATCTCCTTGCCGGCGAGCACCTCGTAGGTGGGTTTGAACTTGTGCTTGAGGTCAACGCCGGGGACGGGCGACTTCACGCCCTTGGGGTTCTTGCTCGGCAGGTCGCGCACGTGCCCGATGCTCGCGAGCACGAGGTACTTCGGCCCGAGGTACTTGTTGATGGTCTTGGCCTTGGCCGGCGACTCGACGATGACGATGTCGCGACCTTTGGCCGCGCCGGCCGTGTATCCGAGCCCCGCCCGCCGTCCCGGGCGCGACCGGCCTCGCTCCTTGGTGGCGGCGGGCGCTCCGCCCTCTTCGCCAGCAGGACCGGTCTTTGATCGGGGTCTCTTCGCCATCATCATCCTTATGCAGTTCGGGCACGAGCGGGTTTGGACGCCGGCCGGTTTGTCGGCGTTCAGCGGAGCCCGCCTTGGGGGAATCCCACCCTTACGACCGGAGTCGGGGCCGGTTTGGTGATCCACCAAAGGGCGCGCCGATGCGGTTGTCAAGTCGGCGCCCGGTCGGACAAGGCCCGCGCCGACCCGGTTTCATGCAGATGCAACACCCTGCGCGAGCACCAGTTGCGTCCAGGATTCCCGGGGCGTGGTCGCGGCGTCGATCCACTTTGAACCCGGCGTCGTCGCGAGTCGGCGGAGCCAGGTGCGCTGGTTCTTCGCGAATCGTCGCGTCTCGATTTTGATCGCTTCGGTCGCCTCGTCGAGCGTCCACTCGCCTTTGAGATAGCGCAAGATTTGCTTGTATCCGAGTGCTTCGCGCGCCTGTGTGCCGAGTCGATCGGCCTCGAAAAGGACTCGAACCTCGTCGATCAGGCCGGCATCCATCATCGATTTCACGCGTGCGTTGATCCGCTTGTTCAGTTCGGCGGCGGGCCAGGAGAGGCCGACGAGGACGCAGTCAGTCCGCCGCGTCTGGTCCCATTGGCTCTGCAGTGCGGTGATGGGCTTGCCCGTCTGCCGGTGAATCTCGAGGGCGCGGATCGTGCGCCGCTCGTCGTTGGCATGGATGCGGGCCGCGGCGCCGGGGTCGACACGTTCGAGTTCCGCGCGTCGCGCGGCGGGGTCCATGGCCCGGAGTTGGTCGCGCAGCTGCGGGTCGGGGTCCGGACCCTCGAAGAGCCCGTCGAGCAGTGCTTTGACGTAGAGGTGGGTGCCGCCGACGACGACGGGCGTCGCGCCGCGCGATCGAATCACCCCGATCGCCTCCTCCGCGAGCGTCAGCCACTGGCTGACGCTGAAAGGTTCGGTGGGCTCGACAACGTCGATCAGGTGGTGGGCGACGCCGCGGCGTTCGGCGATCGTGGGCTTGGCGGTGCCGATGTCCATGCCGCGGTAGACCTGGAAGGCGTCGGCGGTGACGATCTCGGCATTGCCGAGCGCGAGGGCGACATCGACGGCAAGATCGCTCTTGCCGCCCGCGGTGGGCCCGACGATGACTGGGAAACGAGTCACGGGGAAGAGTACGCAGAGGCCGCGGAGATCACGCAGAGGGCGCGCCGAAGACAACGCAGGAGGGGGGATCGGAGAGCCCTTTCGTGCCCGCGGTACGCCTGCGCTGTTGGATGCTCGTCTTTGCCTGCCCGCTCGACCCCTCGTTCCGAAACAGCCTCAAACGAGCGTTTCCAGGGCGGTCTCTCGGCGATCTGCGCGTCTCCTCCGCGACTCCGCGTACCTCTTCCCTACTATCAGCCCATGCCCATGCCGCGGATCGCCATTGTCGGACGGCCCAACGTGGGCAAGAGCTCGCTGCTCAACATGATCGCCAGCCAGCGGGTGGCGATCGTGGACGCCAGCGCGGGGACGACGCGCGACCGGGTGAGCGTCGTCGTGGACCTGCCCTCCCCGGACGGGAAGGGCCCCTCCCGGTCGGTCGAGATGGTCGATACGGGCGGGTACGGGGCGTATGTCGCCGACGGGGAGCGGTACAACGAGATCGGGGCGGACCTGTCGACCCTGAGCGGCGACATCGAGCGCCAGATCGCCGAGGCGGTCGGGAACGCGGACATCATCCTTTTCGCGGTCGATGCCCAGGCGGGGATCACGCCGCTGGACGAGCAGGTGGCGCGCCTGCTGCGGGAGGGGAAGCTGGGCGGGGGAAAGGGCCACCGGGGTGAGCGGCCCGTGAAGGTACCGCCGATCCGGATCGTGGCGACCAAGGTGGACGGACCGAAGTGGGAGGCTCACGGGTTCGAGATCTCGGCCCTTGGCCTGGGCGAGCCGCTGCTGTGCTCGGCCAAGAGCAACTACTTCCGGCGCGATCTGCTCGATGCGCTGTACGAAATGCTGCCGCCGGACGACGGCCCGGCCGAGCCGCCGGTGGACATGAAGCTGGCCATCATCGGCAAGCGGAACGCCGGGAAGAGCTCGCTGGTAAACGCGATGGCGGGCGAGGAGCGCGTGATCGTCTCCGAGATCGCCGGGACGACGCGCGACGCGGTGGATGTGCGGGTCGAGATGGACGGCAAGAGTCTGCTGGCGATCGACACGGCGGGCCTGCGGCGCAAGAAGAGTTTCGCGAACCAGATCGAGTGGCACGCCTTCGACCGGGCGCGCCGGTCGATCGATCGGGCCGATGTCGTGCTGCTGATGGTGGACGCGACGGAGCCGATGAGCCAGGTGGACGAGCAGCTGGCGATGCTGCTCCAGAAGGCCTACAAGCCGGCGATCATCGTCGTGAACAAGTGGGACCTGGTCGAGGGTCGCATGGGCGACAAGGGCCGGCCGCTGGTGACGGGCGACTTCGAGGAGTACCTGCGCAAGGAGCTCAAGGGGCTGGACTTCGCGCCGATCGCCTTCATCTCCGCCGAGTCGGGGATGAACATCCGCCAGACCATCGCGCTGGCCTTCGAGCTGATGGACCAGGCGCGGCTGCGGGTCGGCACGGGCAAACTGAACCGGATGATCGAGGGGATCCTCGAGCGGTCCAACCCGCCGAGCAAGCTGGGGACGCGGGCCAAGTGCTACTACGTCGCGCAGGTCGCCGCGCCGCCGCCGACGATCGTGATGGTCGTCAACCGTCCCGAGCTGTTCACGGCGAACTACATGCGGTTCCTGCTCAACCGTTTCCGCGAGCAGCTGCCCTTCTCGGAAGTGCCGATCAAGCTGCTGATCCGTGCCCGCAAGCGGACGAAGACGGGCGGCATCGACCCGACCGACGAGACGGGCCTGACAACGGACGAGATCGCCGAAGTCGAGCGCGAAGCGGCGGCGCCGAACCTGGAAGAGGCGCCGGAAGAGGCGGGCGCGTACTTCGACGAGGACTGAACCCCTACCCGATGAAGACGCCCGCGATCGCCCCCGTGCTCCAGCACGCCAGCGCGCCCGCCACCATCGCGCGCAACCCCAGCGTCGCGAAGTCCGAACGCCGGTCCGGAGCGATCGCGCTCAGGCCGCCGATCTGGATCGCGATCGACGGCAAGTTGGCGAACCCGCACAGCGCGTACGCCGCGATCTGTGCCGCGCGCGGGCTGATCGTCTCCTGCGAGATCCCGCGTGCAAGGTCGAGGTAGGCGACGAACTCCGTCGCGACGATCTGCGTCCCCTGCAGGCTGCCGAAGGCGTGGCAATCGGCCCACGGCACGCCCATGCACCAGGCCAGCGGCATGAACAGGTACCCGAGGATGGCCTGGAACGTCAGCACCGGCACACCGTTGTCGGCGCGCCACGCGGCGATCGGTCCCCACTCGCTCAATGCCGCCAGCGGGTAGTTGAGCATCGCGAGGATCGCGACAAACGCCACCAGCATCGCCGCGACGTTCAGCGCCAGCCGCAGCCCCTCCGTCGCCCCCACCGCCGCGGCGTCCAGCGAGTTCCGCGTCGTGCGGGGCTGGGCCAGCAGGGAATCGAGCGATTCGTCCCGGGGCGACTCGGTCTCGGGCATCATGATGCGTGCCATGACCAGCCCGGCGGGCGCCGACATCAGGCTCGCCGTCATCAGGTGCTTGGCGAAGAGGACGCGCGAGGCCGGGTCGTCGCCGCCGAGCAGGCCGATGTACGCCGCCATCACGCTCCCCGCGATCGTCGCGAAGCCGCCCGTCATGATGGCCATGATCTGTGCCCGCGTCATGCCCGCGATGTACGGGCGGACCATCAACGGGGCCTCGGTCTGGCCGACGAAGATGTTCGCTGCGGCGGAGAGGGCCTCGACGCCGGTGACGCCGAGCGTTCGGCGCAGGAGCCAGGCGATGCCCGCGACGATGTGCTGCATGACGCGCAGGTGGTAGAGCAGGGCCATGAGCGAAGCGAAGAAGACGATGACGGGCAGCACCCTCACCGCGAAGACAAAGCCCCACGGGCCGGATGGGTCCGCGAGGTTACCGAACAGGAAGACGGTGCCCTCGTCGGCGAAGGAGATCACGCGGGTGACGCCCGCGGCGAAGTAGTCGAACGCCTCCACGACCGGCTCGAACTTGAGGAGGAGGAAGCCGAGGAAGAACTGGAGGGCAAGGCCGGCCGCGACCGTGCGCCAGACGATCCGACCCCGTGCGGTCGAGATGGCGTAGGCGATCAGCAGCAGCACGCACAGACCGAGCAGGCCGGTGAAACGCTCCATGGCGCACCTCCCTTGAGCGAGGAGCGAGGATACCGGCGGGGCCCGCGCGGCGTACGCTCACGGCCGTGGCCCCCGCCCCTCCCCCACCGCCGGTACTGACCTGGGCCGATGCCCCCGCTCGCATCCGCGCGGCGGCGGAGGCCGCGCTGGCCGGGCGTACTACGGCAGTCATCGGCGTCACCGGGCCGGTCGGAGCGGGCAAGACGTCCCTGGCGCGCCTGCTCAGCCCGTGCGTGGTCTCGACCGACAGCTACCTGCCCGATTACGACGCCGTCGAGTACGCGGCACGCGACCGGGCTGAGGTGGCGGACCTGGCGCGCCTGGCGTCGGACTTGGCGCGGCTGCGCCGGGGCGAGACGGCGCGCGTGCCGGTCTGGTCGCACGTCACGCACCGGCGCGAAGGGGAACGCGAAGTGTCGCCGGCACGCCTCGTCGTGTGCGAGGGGATCCACGCGCTGCACGCCGCCGCGAGGGAGCACCTGGACGTCGCGGTCTACGTCGACGCCCCGGCGGCCGTACGCTGGCGGCGCTGGGAACGCATCGAACTGGCCGGCGAGCGCGGCATGGGGGTCGAGGAGGCGCGCCGGTTCTTTGACCAGGTCGCGGAACCGACGTTCGCCGCGGCGGAATACCGGGCGCGGGCCGACTTCGTCGTGATCAACGCGGGGGAGTGAAGCACTCGCGGCATCGCGGCTCGTAGGACTCCGCGCCGCCGACGACGATGCGCGCATCGGACTCGATGAGCCGTTGGCTGTGGACGGCGGGCCGGCCGCAGACGGCGCAGGGGCAGGAGAGCGTGAACACCTCGTCCGCCTCGCTCATCAAGGTATCGAGCGGGGCGAAGTCGCCGCCGCGATGATCGAACTCAAGCCCCGCGACGATCACGCGGGCGCCGGCGGCGATCATGACCCGGCAGGGCTGGATGAGGGCCGCGCCGAAGAAGTGCGCCTCGTCGATCCCGACGACGGCCGCGCCCCGGGCGCACGTGCCCACCTCGGCCGCATCGCGGGCGTCGGTTGAATCTCGGCGCAGCCCGCCGTGGGTCCTCAGACCTTCGCCGTAGCGCGTTTCGATGCGCGGCTTGACGGCGACGACGGCGAGCCCCTCGGCGCGGGCGGCGTCGAGCCGGCGGATGAGTTCCGTCGTCTTGCCCGCGAACATCGGGCCGCAGATCACCTCGAGCCGGCCGGGTCTGGTCACGCGGGAACTGTACCGGCGGCCTAAGGTCAGCGGAGGTCGCCATGCCAGCCAAACTCCCCTGGGTCCAGCGCCG
>CAZMPE010000181.1:0-381 GCA_964567955.1 uncultured Phycisphaeraceae bacterium
GGATGCGGACGGAGTTGTTGGAGTTCTGGCCGCTGACGGTGTGGTAGGCCTCACCGTTGAAGTCGTAGTCGAGGCTCAGCCCGAGCTTCTCCGCGGTCTGGCGCTGCTCCTTCGAGATCGCCTTCATCCCCTCGACCATCGCCGCGACCTTCAACTCCTCGCGGACCTTCCAGTTGATGAACTCGACGATGTCGGGATGGTCCAGGTCGAGGCAGACCATCTTCGCGGCACGCCGGGTCGTCCCGCCGGACTTGATGGCCGACGCGGCCCGGTCGCCGATCCGGAGCCAGGACATCAGGCCGCTCGAACGCCCGCCGCCCGAGAGCCGCTCGCCCTCGGCACGCAGCCGGCTGAAGTTCGTGCCGGTGCCCGAGCCGTACT
>CAZMPE010000181.1:391-5870 GCA_964567955.1 uncultured Phycisphaeraceae bacterium
CATGATGCCGCCGTCGCCGACCAGGTCGTCATCGACGCTCTGGATGAAGCAGGCGTGCGGCTGGGGGTGGCTGTAGGCGTCCTCGGCGAGGCGCACCTTGCCGGTCTTCGGATCGACCACGTAATGCCCCTGGGCCGGGCCGTTGATGCCGTACGCCCAGTGCAGCCCCGTGTTGAACCACTGCGGGCTGTTCGGTGCACACATCTGGTGCACCATCATGTACGCGATCTCGTCGAAGAACGCCTGCGCGTCCGCCGGCGTGTCGAAGTACCCGTGCTTCTCGCCCCAATGGCGCCAGCACCCCGCGAGCCGGTGGATCACCTGGCGTGCAGACCGTTCCGGCCCGGTGGCGGGCCCGCCCTCCGTGGCAGCCAACGGCTTTCCGTCGGCGCCGTCCTGTGGCACGCCCGCCTTCCGGAAGTACTTGCTCACCATGATGTCGGTGGCGAGTTGACTCCACGTCGCGGGAACCTCCGCGTCCTTCATCTCGAAGACGGTCGAACCGTCCGGATTGCTGATCTTCGACGAACGCCGCACCCATTCGACGGTCGAGAACGGATCGGTGCCGGCCTGTGTGAACTTCCGTGTAATCTTCATCGCATGCCGCCTTGCCTTGAATCGTCCTGATGCGGCCGCCGTCGCCGGTCCGGGGTTTCCCCGTCCGGCGCGACCGACGGCACACACGCCGTCAGTCGACGCGGGGCAACGTGAGCCCCGCTTGATCCTGGTACTTCCCCGATTTGTCCGCGTAACTCCGCTCGCACACTTTCTCGGCCTTGAGGAAGATCAACTGCGCCACGCCCTCGTTCGCGTAGATCCGCGCCGGGAGGGGCGTCGTATTGCTGATCTCCAGAGTCACCTTGCCGCGCCACTCGGGCTCGAGCGGCGTCACGTTCACGATCAGACCGCAACGCGCGTACGTGCTCTTGCCCAGGCAGATCACGAGCACGTCGCGGGGCACCGTGATGCGCTCGACCGTCTCGCACAGCGCGAAGGAGTTCGGCGGGATGATGATGTGGTCCGTCCCGCGTTCGGCCGTATCCACCTCGACGAACAGTTCCGCGCTGAAGTCCTTCGGATCGACGACGGTGATGCCGCCGGTGCGGGGAGTCGGGGTGAAGATCTTGAACCGCGTCCCGACCCGTACGTCGTAGCCGTAGCTGGAAAGCCCGTAGGAAATCCGCCCGGGCCGCTTGCCCGACTCCTCGAACGGCTCGATGCCGATCTGCTCCCGGATCTGGCTGTCTGCGAGAATGCCCATGGCCGACAAGAAACTCCCCGGAAAACCGACGCGATGCGACAGCCGAGGCGGACCCCCGGACACCCCTATCATATACCTATCAACAAGCCAGTTCGGCCCGATCTGCCAGCAATATGTCGGACAGCGGGGCGACAGCATACCACTACCCATCGTGTATACAAGTCGCTGACCACCCAAAATGATGGGGATAGAACCCCAAACATGCGAGCAAGATTCCGCAAACTCGCTTCCGGCACGGGTTTACCCCGCCGAGTCGGAAATCAAGAACGATTTTCATCGCTCCGACGTGCCGCGAGACCAGTTGACGGACGCTGTGGAAAACTCAATCCAAGGGTCCACGAAGCTCCGGTTTGCCCGGCGATCCATCTCGGGATGGGACGTACTGGGGCACTTCCTTGCCTGCCGGACGAGTTTCCGCCGCAGACAGTGGCAGCCCCTGCCGGTAAACTCCTCGCGTGAACACCAGAACTCGCAGCGTCCGCCGGGTCTGCCGCTGGGCTCTTTTGAGCCTAACTCTCGCGGCGATGGCGGGTTGTGGATCCAAGGGCCCGCCCCCCAAAGCCCGCGTCGTTCAGCCGCTGGTGGTACGAAGCGTTCCGAGCATTCTGCGAGGCACCATCGGATCCGAAGTCACCTTCCGCAGGATCGAACCACAGCTTGTTTCCGGCTATGGAGTCGTGGTTGGCCTCAACGGGACAGGGGGCGGCCCCCTCCCCGAACGAGTAGCCGCGACCATGGAGCGGGAGCTTTCCCTCCGTGAAGTCGGCACATCCAGCGAGGCGTATCGCGGCACCCCGTACGCGGGCATGAGTCCCCGCCAGATGCTCCGCGATCCGAGCGTCGCGGTCGTGGTCGTGTACGCGGCGATCCCGGCCGGAGCACCCATGGGGGCCCGGTTCGACGTCTACGTGCAGGCCGTAAACGGCGGCGGGCTGACGTCGCTCGAAGGCGGACAACTCTGGTCAACCGATCTGCGGCTGGGCCCCCCCACCACGATCGGCGGGTACCGGACGCGCGGCATCGCCCAGGCTCGGGGTCCCGTATTCATCAACCCGTTTGCCGAACCGGGGACCGAAGACGGCATGACGCGCACGATCGGTCGAATCCTCGGCGGCGGCGAGATCACGAACTCATCGAACATCGACATGGTGCTGGACAATGCCTCGCACTCGCGTGCGGCGGCGATCCAGGAAGCCGTCCTGGACCGTTTCCCGCCGATGCCCGGCGATCGCGACCCCGTCGCCCGGGGACGGAACGCGTCGGTGATCGAGATCACCGTTCCCGCGGCCTACCGCGACAAGTCAGACGAGTTCTTGAGGCTGCTCGAGCACACTCAGATCGACCGTTCGTTCCCGCAGGAGTACGCGAAGCGGTACACCGAGGCGTTGAGGACACAGCCCGGCCTGTCGGAGAACCTCTCCTGGTGCCTTCAGGCGCTGGGACGGCCCGCGATCCCGTTCCTGCGGGAGATGTACGACTCCTCGGAGGTCATCCCGCGCATGGCGGCCCTCCGAGCCGGTGCCGCGCTCGGTGATCCGCGAGCCGCGGATCCCCTGAAGGACCTCGCCAGGAGCGGTCCCGCCGCGGTCCGTTCCGAGGCGATCACCCTTCTCGGGAAGCTCGACGCCGGTCCAACGGTGGACCTGGCGCTCCGCGACATCCTCTCGGACCCGATTCTCCAGTACCGGGTCGCGGCGTACGAGGCGCTCGCCGATCGGGCCGAGCGGGTGCAGATGCGTCGGTGGATGGCGGAACTGGAAGCGCGCCCCGCGACAGCACGGATCGTGCAGGTCGGGTCCACGCTGGGCCACCTTGATCGCATTGAAATGGCGGGCGACTCGATCCAGGGAGTCCGGCGCATCCGCGTGCCGGGCAAGTTCATTCTCGACATCGTCCCCGCCGGCGACGAGCTCATTTACATCACCCAGCAAGGGACACCTCGGATCGTGCTCTTTGGCTCGTCGATCGAACTCAACCGCCCGCTGCTCATGTCGGCCTGGTCTGATCGGCTGATGATCTCGGCCGAGTCGGCGACCGACGACATCCGGCTGTATTACCGCGATCTTCGGACGGGGCGCGGGGCGGCGCACAAGCCCGGGAACAGCCTTGAGAATCTGATCAGGTTCATGGCCCAGCAGCCGAGCCCGGAGGACCCGCGTCCCGGTCTCGGGCTCACGTACTCCGAAGTCGTCGGTGCGCTCTACGCCATTCAGCAGGCGGGAGGAGTGAACGCCGCGTTCGCCACGGAGCAGGACAAACTGCTCGCGGCGGTGCTCAAGGCGTCGGAGAGCGGACGCATCGAGGATCGGCCCGAAACCGGGCACGATGCACCGGAGTTGGTCGTCTACGATGCCGTGAAGGCCCGACCGGCGGCCCCAGAAGAAAAGCCCTCGCTGGTGGAGCCGTTGCCGCCGCGGGTGGTGGATCCGAAGAAAGAGTGAGGCCGAGGCCGTTGTGAAGCAGGTTCCGGAACGCGCCGTTGCTGGCACGGCGGGTGGATTTCCGATACTTGGGGTGTCCCGGTACCCCCAGGAAGGGCCGCGGGTACGACATGGAGGTCGGATGCGTCTGGCGAAGCTCACGCTCAGCGGTTTCAAGTCGTTCGCGGACCGGACCGAGTTCACGTTCGACGAGCCCGTTACGGGGGTCGTCGGGCCGAACGGGTGCGGCAAGTCGAACATCGTCGATTCCATCAAGTGGGTCCTTGGCGAGCGCTCCAGCAAGAGCCTGCGCGGCAAGGAGATGACGGACGTGATCTTCGCCGGCTCGGCGGGGCGGAAGCCCTCCGGGATGGCGGCGGTGACGCTGAGCTTCGAGAACCCGGTGATCGATGAATCGGCGGCCATGGTGGAGCTGAATCTCGAAACCGTGGTCGACGACGGTGAGGCCGACGACGACTCGGGTCACCACCCGGCCCCCTCCGATGGCCCCAAAGCCCGTCGACGAGCCCTGCCGATGGACGCCGACCTGGTCGAAGTCGAGCGCCGGCTCTTCCGCGACGGCACGAGCCAGTACCTGATCAACGGTCGGCGGGCCCGGCTGCGGGACATTCGCGACCTCTTCCTGGACACGGGGATCGGGGCGGACGCCTACGCGATCATCGAGCAGGGGAAGGTCGATGCCATGCTGCTGGCGAGCCCCTCCGAACGGCGCGTGATCTTTGAGGAGGCGGCGGGCATCGCCAAGTACAAGCAGCGCCGGATCGAGGCCCAGCGCAAGCTGGAACGGGCGCGGGCCAATCTGGTGCTGACGCGGGAACAGCTGCAATCCACCGAACGACGGCTGCGGGCGGTCAAGGGACAGGCGGCCAAGGCCCGGCGATTCATCGAACTCGATACGCAGTTGCGCGCGGCTCGCTTCGCCCTCGCGTTTGACCAGTACGACGACATCCGCGGCCGGCTCGACGGGCTGACGTCGAGTCTGACAAAGCTCGATGGAGTTCGGAGTTCCGCGACGGAAGGGCTGGCGGAGCTCGAACAAGCGAAGCAGGAGGCCGAGCTGGCCCGGCATGACCTGTTCCAGCGCCACAAGACCGCGGAAGAATCGCGCCTCGCCGCGGTTCACAGCGAGCAGTCCGCCGCGCAGCGCAAGCAGATGACGGAGCGGGCTCGCGAAGAGGGAGAGCGGCAGGCCGACGCGGACGCCCGGCGGCTCGCGGAACTCGAGGGGCGGCTGGCTCAACTCAGGGACGCCTGTACCGAGCAGCAGAGCACGATCGCGGCCCTTGCCGAGCGTCTTGCGGACGCCGAGCGGGGTCTCCAGACGGCGGCGGAGCGGCGGGCGGCGATCCTGCAGGACCTGGCGGCACGCCAGGGCGTGCTGGCCGAGCGTCGAGCGGCCATCGCCAACATCGACCGGGAGCAAGCCAGTCTTGCTGCCTCCATCGAGGCGGACCGGCGGCGCGCCGAGGGGATGCGGGCGGAAGCCGATCGGATGGCCGAGCGGCTTGGCGCGGCGGAGCGCGAGACGGCCGCCCTGATGGAATCGCGCCGCGTCGCGGAAGGAGCCGCGGCCCGCCGGCACACGGGCATCGGCGGCCTCGAGAGCGAACTCGGGGCGTTGGAGCGCGCCGCGGATTCGCTTTCGGCCGATCGTCGTGGGCTCGCCGATCTCGTGCAGACGCTCGAGCAGCAGCATCTTCGCCTGGACGGCCGACGCCATACGCTGCAGGAAATGGCCTACGCGCGCGTCGGCCATGGCGATGCCGTGCTGGACGTG
>CAZMPE010000182.1:0-3277 GCA_964567955.1 uncultured Phycisphaeraceae bacterium
GGTTATTACTTCTGTGTCCCGGTGCAGATTGGCGCCGGTGGTGTCGAGAAAATCGCCGCGCCAGGCCTCGACGAGCCGGACGGTCTCGGCGTCGAATCCGAAGTGGAGGCCGGCGGGGTAACCGACGGCGATGGCGCGGGAGCCCGATTCCTTGAGGAAAGTGCGGAAGACGATGGGGCGATCGACTGGGCGGAGGGAGAGCCCGCCGGGTTCGAGCAGGCCGATGGGGGCGGGGGCTGCCGCGCCGAGCGTGAGGTACGCCCAGATCGCCTCGCTCTGCCTGTCGGGGTCGCCGTTGTAGACGTCTTTGAGTTCGCCGAGGCCGCGGGCGTAGAACGAGGACATGCGGGTCCCGGGCTTGAAGCGCGGCGGGGCCATGAGGTAGGGCTTGAACCACTCGTAGCGGATGCGTTCGGCGAGGCGGGTGATGTCGGGGCCCTCGGTGCCGGTGGGCGGCGCATCGCCGAAGACATGGCAGGTGATGCAGTTGAGGCCGGTCTCGCCGACGAGTCGCCGGCCGGCGGCGACGAGTTCGTCGTTGGCGGGCGGGTCGGGGTCGTCGGATCCGGGCGCGACGCCGTCGATCGCGGCGAGCGCGGCGGCGAGCGTGTCGACGTTGGCCTCGCCGAACTGGGGCATGCGCGTGCCCATGTACGGGCGGGCGCGGCCTTGATCAACCAGGACTTCATGGATCCACGGCGTGTTGAGCTTCCAGCCGACGCCGGTGAGGAGAGGGGGCATGCGGCCCTCGTCGCCGAGTTCGGCGTCGACGAGCGTGCGGAAGTAGACGTTGTACTCGTCGGGCGGGCCGCCGAAGCCGTCCTTCTCGTGGCAGTTGCGGCAACCCGCGGCGGCGATGTAGCGCTGAGCATGATCGATGGGAGATGGAGCGCTGACCGGCGCGGCGAGGTTTGCGGCGGTGATGCCCGCGGCGAGCGCGGCACGCTCGGCGTCGGTGAAGGTGTAGCGCGGCGAGGCGGTGTCGGCGGGGTCGAGGCAGCCGGCGCCGGGCCGGAGCGCGGAGAGCGGCTTGGCGGAAAGCGTCGGGGCCACGGCGTCGCGCGAGGGGCCGAGCTCGTGGCAGGAGGCGCAGCCGCGGGCGGCGAAGACGGCGATGCCGCGCGAGGCCTTGGCGGGATCGGGTGTGAACTTCGACGGCGCGGCGGGGATGGGTGACTTTGACCAGGTCGTGGTGAGGTAGGCGGCGAGGTGGCCGGCTTCGTCGTCGGTGAGGTTGAGCGAGGGCATGCGTCCGGCGGGGCGGGCGGCACGGGGGTCTTTGAGGAACTCGGCGAGCGCGTCGGTGCGCCACTTGCCGCCGAGATCGCCGTGGGGGACGGGGGACGCGATGTCGGGGAGCGTGGAGGCGAGCGCGGGATCGTTGAAGACAGAGGCGGGAGGCTCGAGCGGGCCGTGGCAGGCGACGCAGCCGACGGTGTGGAAGGCCATACGGCCGGCGTCGACGGCGGCGGGCGAGGGCGCGGGCGGCGGGGGCTCGGTCGGGCGCGCGAGGCTCATGAGGAAGTGGAGCACGGCCTCGGCGTCGGCGATGTCTTCGGGAGAACCATCGAAGACGTCGGGCATGTGCGCGCGCGGCTTGATGAGGTGCGGGTCGGAGATCCAGGCGAGGAGCCACTCGGGCGAGGCGCGTTCGCCGACGGCGCCGAGCAGCGGCGGCTCGCGGCGGGTGACGGCGGAACCGGGGGCGGCGTGGCAGGCGGTGCAGCCGAACTCGCCGAGAAGGACGCGGCCCTCGAAGGACTCGGCGGAGGCGCGGGCGTCGGCGTCGGCGAACCTGGGGATCTCGGTGGCGCGGATGGGGATGGGCTCGGTGCGGAAACCGGACTCGCCGAGGCCGTAGCGCTCCCACGTGGCGCGCAGGCGCGCGCGGGAATCGCCGGCGCGGTTGAACGTGACGTAGACGGAGACGGGCCCGGCGGCGGTGCCCTTGGGCGGGAGGTCGAGCCAGGGCGTCGAGCGCGGCTTGTCGGGGCCGGCGGAGGCGGTGGATTCGGCGAGGAGACCGCCGAGGCGGTCGTAGACCTTGACGGTGGCGTCGCCGCCCTCGACGTCGGCGGCGAACCGGTAGCGGCCGGGCTCGTCGATGAGGACGGTGGCGGCGTAGGAGGCTTTGAAAGACGGAGCGGGAACGGCGGGATGTGGGGAGCGGCCGGGCTCGAGAGCGAAGGCGGCGTATGAAGCGAAGGCTTTGACGGGGGGCGCCCCGGAGGGCGTGAACGTCGCGAGCCAGCCCTTGAGCGCCGGCGGGGGCTCCGGGGGTTCCTCATCGGCGCCGGGAGCGCCGGCCGTGGGCGAACTGGAACCGTTGCATGAGAAGAGGAGCGTGGCGGTGAGGAGGGCGAGCGCGCCGGTGGCCCAGATCGAACCCGCGCGGGCGGCCCATGGATCACGAGCACGCATGCATGACGATACCGCGCCCGCGGGTGCGCCGCGGCTGATCCGTCAGAAAGAGTTGCGGGCCGCGATCAGCCGCCGCCGGGCGGCGTCGCGGGGGCACCCACTTCCGCGGTGAGCAGGTCGACGCGCGTGGGGACGATGACATTGAGTCGGAGCGTCGGATCGAGGCCGGTCGTGCCGACGATGCCGACGATCTCTCCGAGTTTGGCGCCGACCTTCATCTCGGCGTCGGGCTTCACGTAGGCGAGCGTGCGGGGGAGCGGGCCGCCGACGGACTGGACGCGGTACATCAGGGGCATGCGGGTGCCGTCGTAGATGGTGCTGGCCGAGAGGCGGCCGACGACGTCGTACTGACGGACGCGGTCGAGCTCGGCGAGGCGCTCGGCGGCGCGGGTGAGATTCTCGTCGATCCTGGGCTGGGCCTCGGTGATGGCGCGCAGCTGGTTCTGGTAATCGGCGGAGATACGGAGGAGATCGAGGCGGAGCTGGAGGCGGGACTTGATGCGCTGCGAGAACGGCGTGTCGTCGAGCTCGGCGATCGCCTTTTCGTATTCGGCGATCAGCACCGAGAACTCGGCGTCCATCACCGGCTGCTCGCGCACGGCGTCGAAGGAGGCCTCGAGCTTCTCGGCGAGCGTCGGCTCGCGCGGCGGGGCCTCGACGACGGGCACGGGCGCCACGACGGTCTCGGTGACCTGCGGGCTGGTCAGGTTGGTGACGGTCTTCTCCGGCGGACCTACGAATCGGATCGTGTAGGAGCCGTCAGGCGCGATGCGGATGTCGACGTCACCGGGCGCCGCCGCGGAATTCTGTCCCTGCCAGTCCGAGATCGACGTGATCTTGATTAGGCATCCATCCT
>CAZMPE010000182.1:3287-5859 GCA_964567955.1 uncultured Phycisphaeraceae bacterium
GACCTGCGGGCTGGTCAGGTTGGTGACGGTCTTCTCCGGGGCGGGAGCGACGGGCTTGGGGAGCGAGGCGAGGTAGGCGTCGATCTGCTGCTGCGTGGCGCGCTGGACGGCGCCGGCGGGGATAAAGGCGCGGGAGTTGTCGGGGGCCTCGACGCGGTAGGCGAACTTGCCGTTGCCGTCGTCGAGCTGCGTGGTCTCGGTGAGCGTGAGCGTCGTGCCCGCCGGGAGCGGCTCGTCGGCGAGCGGCTTCCAGCTGCCCAGAGCGCGGGAGGTGTCGGCCTTGGCGGCACGCGGGCGGGTGGACTTGATGAGCGTCGCGGCGCGGGCGGAGAGATCGACGGTGACGGCGTCCGCGGGAACGAACGCGGAGTATCCGATCGGGAGTGCGACGCGGAGCCAGCCGCTGCCCTCGCCGTCGACCCGGAGGACCTGGCCGGAGCGGAGGGAGCCGATGGCGTAGTACTTGTCGTTCTCGCCGCAGCGGAGGATCGTCCCCGGCTCGGTGACGGCGGCCCAGTACGGCTCGATGGTCGCGACCTGGGCGGAGGCGGCGGTGACGCACGCGAGCGTGATCGCCGCGGCGCCCGGCAGAGCGAGCGAAGTACCAAGGACGAGGGGGCCGAAGAGTCGCGTGAGTGTGAGTGCCATGGCTGTTCGCTCCTTCCGTGCTCCACGCGCCGGTCCGGGCGGTGTCCGGTTTCCGGCCGCACGTCGGTTCCGCTCCGCGGAATCCCCGCGTGCTATTCTTGTGCCGCACGGGCGTGGCGCCGTGACCGGCCGCTAGTGTAGTCGGTCCTTCGGCGGCGTGCGGGATCCCGGCGTGCAGACGCGGGTCCGGCGAAGACCCCCCGTCCCGCGATACAGTGAGCCCTCTATGAACCGACGGCGAGTTGATCGTCCATTCCAGTTCTGGCGGGTGGCCCTGACGGCGGCCGGAACCGCGGCCCTGGTCGCGGGTTGTGTTCGGTCGCCGCTGGCGATCCAGACGGCCAAGGACCTTCGACGGACGGTGGCGCAATCGGCGGAGCGGGAGCTGGCCGAGCCGGGCCGGTACCCGCAGCAGCAGATCACCGAGAGGGATTTCCCCCTCGAGGGGTTGGGGATCAAGCCGGAGCTGATTCCGGAGCTGGAGCGGATGGCCGGGCCCGGGTCGTACAACGCCGGGGCGTTCCCGATGGACGAGGACCTGCTCGGGCAGTCGCAGCGGACGGCGGCGGTGAGCCTGGAGCGGGCGGTGCGGACGGCGGCGACGAACAACCTGGAGCTGCAGTTTCAGCGCCTGGCGCCGGCGATCGCGGAGTCGCAGCTGATCGCGGCGGAGGCGGTGTTCGATTGGACGCTGTTCAGCCGGCTGGACTGGGCGAACACGGACGAGCCGCGGACGGCGACGGGGTTCGGGTCGGCGACGTCCGACCAGCGGCTGTCGATCACGAACAGCACGGGGCTCCGCCGGTCGCTGCCGACGGGCGGCCAGTTCTCGATCGAGCAGGAGGGGCGGTACACGGACATCTTCACGCCGTCGACGCCGACGGACCCCAATCCGGCGACGGAGATCGGGCTCACGGCGCGGTTCGACCAGCCGCTGCTGCGGGGGTTCGGGTCGGACGTGGCGCTGGCGCCGGTGCGCCTGGCGGCGAACGTGGAGCGCGACCAGGTGGCGCGGCTGAAGGGGGCGTTGATCCGGACGGTGACGGAGACGGAGCAGGCGTACTGGCAGCTGGTGCGGGCGCGCCGGGACCTGCTGATCCTGCAGCGGCTGCTGGAGCGGGGGATCTCGACGCGGGACAAGATCATCGCGCGCAAGCCGCTGGACGCGACGCCGGCGCAGATCGCGGACGCGGTGGCGCGGGTGGAGCGTCGGCGTGCGGACGTGATCCGTGCGCAGAACATCTTCCGTTCGGCGAGCGAGCAGCTGAAGCTGCTGATGAACGACCCGGACCTGCCGGTGGGGTCGGAGGTGCTGCTGGTGCCGTCGGACGAGGCGCCGGACGCGCCGTACCAGTTCAGCCTGATCGACGCGCTGTCGCGCGCGGTGCGGAGCCGGCCGGAGGTGCAGCAGGCGATCCTGTCGATCGACGACACATCGATCCGGTTGCTGGTGGCGGACAACGCGCGCCTGCCGCAGCTGGACCTGCGGCTGCAGACGCGGTTCGCGGGGCTGGACGACGACTTCGGCGAGGCGTACGAGGACGCGTTCGACGGTCAGTTCGTCAACTACCTCGCGGGGCTGGTGTTCGAGCAGCCGATCGGGAACCGGCGGGCGGAGGCGCAGTACCTGCAGCGGCGGCTGGAGCGGTCGCAGGCGGTGCTGGCGTACCGGAACACGATCCAGCAGATCACGCGCGAGGTGAAGCGGACGCTGCGGGAGGTCGTGACGAACTATCGGCTGATCGAGCAGACGCGCAACTCGCGGTACGCGGAGACGGAGAACCTGCGGTCGTTCGAGGTCGAGATCGAGCTGGCGACGGGGTACAACACGCAGAACCTGGACCTGTGGTTCCGGCGCCAGGAGGCGCTGGCGCAGGCGGAGCGCGAGGAGGTCACGTCGCACGTGGATTACCAGGTCGCGATG
>CAZMPE010000183.1:0-5846 GCA_964567955.1 uncultured Phycisphaeraceae bacterium
GACGTGAACTTCTCCGGCGGCGGCGTCGGCGCGGGGCACATCGCCCTCGTCGACGGCGTCCCGTACGAGATCGTCGCGCGCCTCTCCGACACCACGCTCACCGTCTCGCGCCTGCGCGCGGCCGCCGCCGACCCGCTCCTCGCCCCCTCCCCCGTCGCCGGCAAACCCATCTCCGTCTTCACCTTCCGGCCCCAGACCGCCGTCGTCGAGCGCCAGGTCCTCCGCATGCTCGGCATCGAGCCCGGCGCCTCCCCCGGCGAGGCCGACATCACCAACCCCGCCGACATCGGCGCCGTCGTCGCCCTCGGCGCACTCCACCTCGTCTACGCCGCCGCCGGCGCCCTCGACGCACCCCTCCTCGATCGCGCCGCCATGTACCGCGAACGCTTCGCCACCGAACGACGGCACGCCGCCGCCGCCATCGACCTCGACGGCGACGGCATCGCCGACGCCACCCGTCGCATGAACCTCATGCAGCTCGTCCGCGGATGAGGAGAACCCCATGCTCCTGCTCAACCCCCGCCGGGTCACCTTCGCCGCCTCCGTGTGGGAGGATGTCGCCCTCGTCGCCATCGATCGCGCCGCCGCGCGGCTCGCCCTCGACTGGGGCGACCTCGGGCCCCACCCCGTCTTCGCCGATGTCCCCGAGCAGCGCGTCACCATCCGCGTCGTGCAGCACGTCGCCCGCGGCGACCCCGACGGCCCCCGCCCCGGCGACGAGGGGCAGCTCGTCCTGCACACCTCCCCCGCGGCCTCCGACGCCGGCCGCCGCAGGCTGACCGCCCGCGCCGTCGTCACCGAAGTCACGCACGAACTCTCGCTCCGGCGCGCGACCACGCGCACCATCACCCTCGTCGCCGTCTCGGAGACCGGCGCCGACGACCCCATCGCCGTCACCCCCGCCGAAGTCTCCCCGCCCGCCGGCGAGGACGACGCCGCCTGAACGCCCGCACCGGCAAGGAGCGCCCATGCCCAGCAACTTCAAGGGACTCGACCTCTTCGGCTCCGGCCCCCACCGCTTCGCGGTCCGCCGCCAGGGCCAGCTCCTCGTCCCCGAGCTCGCCCTCGGCAACGTCACCAGCGGCACGCGCTACCTCGGCCCGCTCGAACGCGAGGTCGTCGTCACCGGCCGGCTCATCGCCGACGACGACGACGCGCTCTGGGCCCTGCGCGACGCGATCACCGAAGCGCTGCTCCACCCGCCCGACCCCGGCACGCTCGAGGACCACCACGGCCGGCGCTGGCCCGACATGTCCTTCGTCCGCTTCGAGCCCGCCGACCGCACCGACCGCGCCCGACGCGTGTCGATCACCTACACCGCCGCCTTCGTCGATTTCCTGACCTACCCGCAGTGAACGCGCAGCGCGCCGAAGCCACAACGGCGCACCGCAATGGATTCAACCCCCCCTCTCCTGTCTCTGCGCCCTCTGCGAACCCTCCGCGCCCTCTGCGTACTCCGAAAGGGAACCACCGATGACACCCGAGATCACCTCCGCCTTCGCCCAGCTCGGCGCCGCCGGCCTCATCGGACTCATGTGGCTCACCGAGCGCCGCGCCGCCGCCGCACGCGAGAAACAGCTCGGCGACCTCCACGAACGCATCATGCAGGAGCGGACCCACATCGCCGCGCTCCTCTCCGTCGTCAGCGACAACACCCGGGCCCTCACCGCGCTCGAGACCGGGCAGCGGTCCCTCGCCGACACCATGGAACGCCTCGCGCAAACGGCCGTGCCCCGGTAGACTTCCCCCATGCACGCCCGTGTGCTCTGCATCCTCCTCGCCCTCGCCGCCGCCGGTTGCGGCACGCGCCCGCGCCCGAGCCTCGGCGGGCACGCCGGCGACGGGCTCGGCGTCCCCCACCCCTTCGCCCCCGACACCATCGAGGTCCACCCGCTCACCCGCTCCGAAAGAAACGCCGACCAGAAGCCCATCATCCTCTGCTACGTCGAGTGCCGCGACTCCTGGGGAGACACGTGCAAGACCGTCGGCCGGCTCGAGCTCCAGCTCTTCCGCGGCGTCGGCGACGCCGGCGTGCAGGAACTGACGTGGGAGATCGACCTCTCCGACCTCGACCGCAACCTTGAGCTCTACGACCCACCCACCCGCATGTACCGCCTGCCGCTCGAGGGCGTGCCCGAGGGCCTGGCCACCGGACGCTACAAGCTGCGGGCGATCCTGCGCACCGCCGGCGTCAAGGGCCAGGAGATCGTGCTCCGCGACGAGCTCGACCTGCGCTGACGCTACTTCGGACGCTTCGCGCCGATCTGGCGGTACTTCTCGCGGT
This sequence comes from uncultured Phycisphaeraceae bacterium, assembly GCA_964567955.1. GTDB lineage: Bacteria > Planctomycetota > Phycisphaerae > Phycisphaerales > UBA1924 > CAZMPE01. Next base: position 2,285 of record CAZMPE010000183.1, read on the forward strand.
ACTTCTCCGCCAGCTTCGTCTGCTTGTTCGACAGGTCGATGTCCCGACCGTCGATGTACGCCCGCTCCACCCCCGTCGTCACCTCCAGCGGGTCGCCGTCCGTGATGATCAGCGTCGCCGACTTGCCCGCCTCCAGCGAGCCCAGCCGGTCCGACACGCCCAGCACCTGCGCCGCCGACAGCGTCACCGACCTCAACGCGGCGTCCCGCCCGAGCCCGTAGGCCACGGCTATCGCCGCGTTGTACGGCAGGTTCCGCTCGTGCGCCGTGTCGTCCGTGCTCGCCAGGCACCACCGCACCCCCGACGCCTCCAGGCGCGCCGGCAGCGTGAACGCCGCGTCGTAGTCCGAATCCGCCCGCTTGGGGAAGTTGTGCGTCCCCAGCACGATCACCGGCACGTCGTGACGCTTGAGCAGGTCCGCCGCCAGCACCGCGTCCTGGCCGCCCACGATCACCGGCTTGAGCTTCCGCCCCGTCGCCCACGACACCGCCGACGTGATCTGGTCCACGTCCTGCGCCCAGATGAAGACCGGCAGCGTCCCCTCCAGAACACCCCGCATCGCGTCCCAGCGGATATCCGCCGGGTGCCCGGGGTCCGCGGCACGGGCCGCAAAGTACGCCGCGGCGGTGTCGAACGTCTCGTCGATCGCGTCGAGGTTCCGCCGGATGGCCCTGAGCTGGTCCTCCTCGGACTGGTCCATCCACCACGCCGTGAAGGGCCGCGTGTTGGGCCAGTTGAGCGCCAGCCCGGCGTCGGCCTTCACCGCCATGTCCTCGTAGGTCCAGCCCTCGAGCCGCATGACGCTCGCGCGCCCGGGTATCAGCCCGCCCGTGGGGAAGACGCCCACGGTCAGGATGCCGTTGGTCCGCGTGACCGGGACGATGGTGGAGTCCGGGTTGACGCCGACCGCCGCCCAGACCTCCGGCGTGATGTTGCCGACCTCGCGGTGGTCGAGCGTCGCCCGCACCGAGCTGATCTCCGTCAGCCCGATCTGCGTCACCGGGCCGATCAGGCCGGGATAGACGTGCTTGCCGGTGGCGTCGATCACCGTCCCCGGCCCGTTGAGCGTGTACGGCCCGGCGCCGACCGCCGTGATCTTCCCCTTGTCGAACACGATGTGCCCGCCCGTGATCGGCGGGCCGGAGACCGGGTGCACCGTCGCGTTGACGATCGCGATCGTCTGCGTCTGCGCCGGGGCCTTGACGGTCAGGTCCTGCGCCAACGCGACGGAGGGGATCAGGGCGAGTGCGGCGGCGGATCGGATGGTGAACATCATTCGGGTCCTTGTCGCGGCGTGTCAGGCGCCGTTGGTCTTGATCTCGTCCCGGTTGGGGTGGAAGTTCGAGAGTGTGCCGTCCGGTCCGAACGGAAGGTACGTCAGCTTCTTGCGTTTCGGGTCGATCTTGCCCGCGACCCAGCCGTCCACGAGCATCGATTCGAGGGTGTTCATCAGCTGGTCGGCGTTGAACGACGAGAGCCCGGAGGCGCTGGCCTCCCGTGCCTGGTCCATGAACGCGCGGGCGATCTCCTGGATGCCCGACTCGCGCTTGAGCACGTCGGCGACGATGCCGTAGACGCCCGCGAGGACAAGCAGCTTGCCCCCCCGCGTGTACGCCTTGACCTTGTGGATGCCGCCCGCGTGATAGATCGGCTTCATCTCCTGCGTCGCGCCCAGCAGGTTCATCTTGAACGTGTTGAACTTGTTGAGCTCCCACGAGAACTGCTCGTCGGTGCACATCCGCGCGACTTCCTTCACCGCCAGCAGATCCAGCCCGCCGAGGCCCGGCAGCGCGAACTCCTCGTGGCTGAACCCGCCGAACGAGAGCCAGCGGAAGGCCTGCGCCGGCGTCATCGACAGCCCCGCGTCCTTCGCGATCTCCGCCGTGATCCCCTGCAGGTCGGTGAACTGCCCGTTGAAGGCGTACCAGAAGTCGGCGAAACGGATGTACTGCGCGATCCGCTTGCGCTGCGTCTCGTCGTAGTTCGTCCGCAGCCAGCGCGCGTCGTGCGAGCCGCGGTCCAGCTCCAGGATCACGTACGCCGCCTCGCGCGCCCCCGAGTGCGTCAGCGTCAGCCCGCCCGCCAGGATCGGGTCGGCGAAGCCCGCCGACTCGCCGATCAGGAACCAGTTCTCGCCGACCACCCGGTCGGCGACGAACGACCAGTCCTTCGTCGTGCGGACCTCGCCCTCGCGCGTCGCGTTGGCCGTCAGGGCCCGCACCCGCGGCTCGCGCCCGATCGCGTCGGCGTACAGATCGGCCGGCGTGCGCCCGCACGCTTTGTAGTACTCGACGGGGCAGATGAACCCGATGCTCGTCCGCGTCGGGCCCAGCGGGATGAACCACATCCACCCGTTGTCCAGGCTCAGGATCTGGACACGCGTGCCGCCGACGCCGATCTCCACCGCCCACTCGGCGTTCTCCCAGTAGTCCCACATCGCGATGTTCATCAGCTTCGTCGGCACCTGCGCGCCCACGCCCAGCGCGCGCCGCAGGATCCCCAGATGGCCCGACGCGTCCAGGTAGTACCGCGCCGTCACCCGGCGCCCGCCGGCAACCTCCAGCCCTGTCACGCGGTCGCCCTCGCGGTGGACCTTGTCCACCCGCGTCTCCTGGAAGACCTCGCACCCCAGCTCCTTCGCGTGGTCGAGCAGGATCGTGTCGTACACCGCCCGGTCCACCTGGAACGCCGTCTGGCGGCGCGGGCCCTCGTACTTGTGCGGACGCGCCGTCGTCGGCAGCCGCGACAGCGTCAGGAACTCGAAATCCCACAGGTCCGGGCTCTTGCCCCACCGGTACGTCGCCCCCACCTTGATCGGAAAGTTCGCCGCCTCGACCTTGTCCCAGACCCCCATCTCGTGCAGGTAGACGCCGATCGCGGGGAGCTGGCTCTCGCCCACGTGCTCGCGCGGGAACTTCTCCTTCTCGAAGATCGCGACCCTCAGCGACGGGTTGTACTTGCGCAGGATCGTCCCCGCGGTCGAGCCCGCCGGTCCCCCGCCGATGATGGCGATGTCATAGTCGAACGACAATCGCGGTCTCCCTCACCGATCGCCCATCAACTCCAGGTGCGTCACGCCGCAGTCGCCGCAGATCGCGGCCTCCGGGTCGCCGCCGCGCCGGAGCAGGTCGAGGTAGTACGCCCGCACCCGGGCCCGCCCCTCGTCCGCGCGCTCCTCGCCCGGCCGCCCGCGCCCCGCGGGGCCGGGGCGCGACTCGCCCTTGGACTTCGACGACGCGAGCAGCCGCTGCGTGAGCCGCTGGCGCTCGGCGGCGATCCGCTCGCGGTGGGCCGCGTCCCGCTCCAGCGAGAAGTACTCGCGCCCGTCGATGTACGTCGCCTCGCAGCGGCTGAACGCCGACAGCGGCGGGCCGGACCAGATCGCGAAGTCCGCGTCCTTGCCCGCCTCGAGCGAGCCGACGCGGTCCTGAACGGCCAGCTGGATCGCGGGATTGATCGTGACGAACTTGAGCGCCTCCTCGGGCTTCATCCCGCCGTACTTCACGGCCTTGGCCGCCTCGACGTTCATCCGGCGCGCCAGCTCGTCGGAGTCGGAGTTGTA
>CAZMPE010000184.1:0-5843 GCA_964567955.1 uncultured Phycisphaeraceae bacterium
GAGCTCGCCGTCGAAGACGCGGACGTAGGTGATGACGCCGCGGTAGTCGTCGTATTGCGCGTCGAAGATGAGGGCGCGGGTCTGTGTGATGAGCGGCTTGCGGGGCGGTGGGAAGCGTTCGCAGACGGCGGCGAGGAGCTCGGGGATTCCCTGGCCGGTCTTGGCGGAGACGTAGATGCAGTCGGTGGCGTCGAGCCCGAGGACGTGCTCGATCTCCATCGCGACCTCGTCGGCGCGCGCGGAGGGCAGGTCGATCTTGTTGATGACCGGGATGATGTGCAGGTCCTCGTTGATGGCGAGGTAGGCGTTGACGACGGTCTGCGCCTGCACGCCCTGCGTGGCGTCGACGACGAGGATGGCCCCCTCGCACGCCTTGAGAGCCCGCGAGACCTCGTAGGTGAAGTCCACGTGCCCGGGCGTATCGATGAAGTTGAGCATGAAGAGCGGGACGGCCGGGGCATCGGGGGCCGGCGCGGGGGCCGGCGCGCGCGGCGGCGGCGGAACGTCCCAGCCCTGGTCCCATTTTCCGTCCGCCGGTTCGGCGGCGTCCTCTTCGGGCGCCGGATCGGAATCCGATTCCAGCGCGTCCGCCATCGAGCCGGGCACGTGGTGGTGGTAGACCGTCACTGCGGAGGCCTTGATCGTGATGCCGCGCTCACGCTCGATATCCATGGCGTCGAGGATCTGCTCCCGGGCTTCCCGCACGCTGACGGCCTTGGTGGCCTGGAGGAGGCGATCGGCGAGCGTGGACTTGCCGTGATCGATGTGGGCGATGATCGAGAAGTTGCGGATGTTCGGGGCTTCGTCCGGCATGGTGGTCGGGGATGATAGGGGGACGTTTGCAGGCTTCCCTGCGACTTGGACGATGTGATCGGCGGAGACTCACCGGATGGCGGATTCCAACAAGGGCTGGGGGTGGCTGGCCCGGGGGTTCGAGGTCGATCTCCGCTCGCTGGCCCTGTTCCGGATCGCCCTCGCGGGGCTGGTCCTGTTTGACCTTGCCGACCGGGCCCGCGATTTCGCGGCCATGTACACCGACGCCGGGGTCCTGAACGGGGGCGCGCGGGTCGACCTGTACGGGCCGCTCGTTCAACTTTCGGTGCATCACTGGTTCACGTCGATGCCCGCGGCGGAGGCGGCGGTGTTCGTGCTGCACGCGCTCGTGGCCGCGGCGATGCTGGCGGGCTGGCGGACGCGCTGGACGACGGTGGCGACGTGGGTGCTGGTGTGCAGCCTGCAGCGGGCGAATGTGCCGATCCTCGGGGGCGGGGACGTGCTGGTGCGGCTGCTGCTGTTCTGGGGGATGTTCCTGCCGCTGGGGGCGCGGTTCTCGCTCGATGCGCGCCGGGACTCCGGGCTGCGGGGGTTGTCGAACACGCAGGTCGGCTGGCCGGGGGGCGCGCTGCTGCTGCAGGTCGCGATGATGTACTGGTTCACGGCGATCCTGAAGACGGCTGGCGAGACGTGGCAGAACGGGTCGGCGCTGGGGATCGCGTTCCAGAATCGGTACTACCTGACGCCGCTGGGGGCGGGCCTTGCGCCGGGCGAGGCGATGTCGAAGCTGATGACGTACGCGACGCTGGCGCTGGAGTATGTCGGGCCGCTGCTGGCGTTCTCGCCGTGGGCGCGCGGGCCGCTGCGGATGGCGATGGTCGTCGTGTTCATCGTCTTCCACGCGTCCATCGAGCTGTCGATGGACGTGGCGATGTTCTCGTGGGCGAGCGCCGTCGCCTGGCTGGCGTTCATCCCGTCGTGGGCGTGGGATCGCGGGGCGAAGGGGACGGGCGCGCCCGCGGGCGCGCCGGGGGCCTTGGAGCGTCTGCGCGACATCGGGCTGGGCGTCGCGCTGGTGTATGTGCTGCTCGTGAACCTGTGCCAGCTTCCGTGGGCGTGGGCGCGGCACTTCACGCCGCCGCGGCCGTTGCTGATGATCGGCGATGCGCTCTGGCTGACGCAGCGTTGGACGATGTTCGCGCCGGACCCGCGGGACGAGTATTTCTGGTGGATTCTCGAGGGTCGGCTGGCCGACGGTTCGCGCGTGGACCTGTGGCGTGACGGGGCGGCGATCCGGCACGAAGAGCCGGCGCTCGTGAGCCGGGAGTTCCCGAGCATGCGGTGGCGGGTGTACTTCATGAGCCTGCAGTTCCCCGAGGCCTCGCACGTCGGGCGGCTGCCGCTGCTGGCGCGCTACGCGGCGCGGGAGTGGAATGCGGATCACCCGGCCGGCGCGGCGGTCGAACGGCTGCGGATCACCGCGGTGCGCCGTCGGATCGGGCAGCCCGCGGACCTGACGCCGATCCTGTTCTACGAGTACGACGCGACGACCGACCGCGAGATCTTCTCGGTCCGGCCGGCCGGGCCGTGACGATCAGGCGCGCTTGACCGCCAGCACGTCGTAGAGCGGCGGCAGGAACATGAAGGTGTCCGGGTCGGACGAGGCCTCGGCCCAGCAGGCCATGAACTCGCGCTGCTCGTCGGCGGTCAGGCAGCCCTGCTCCACGAGGCGGGGCACGTAGTTCGACCAGAACGAATCCGGCCAGTGCCAGATCATGTTGCCGGGTCGCGCGACGCGTTCGTTGATGCTGAGGTGCTCGACCTCGAGCCCGTGCTTGCGGCAGAGCGCGGGGACACGGGCGACGATGTCGGGATCGCCGCCGCGGGAACGCCAGGACTTGCCGACGGCCCGGATGACGCGGGTGAAGGCCTCGCGGCGCGGGGCGAGGGTCATGGCCTCGTAGTTGAAGTAGTCCTGGATCGCGAAGCGTCCGCCGGGCTTGAGGAGGCGTGCGACGCCGCGGATGATGGCCTCGGGATCGGCGACGAAGCAGAGGACCCATCGGGCGTAGGCGCCGTCGAAGGCGCCGTCGTGTCCGGCGAGGAGGGTGTCGATCTGGGTGGCGTCGCCGAGGATGCGTTCGATGTTGGTGAGTCGGCGCGAGGTCTGCTTGTCGAGGAGGTGCTTGAGGAAGAGGGGGGACTCATCGATGGCGACGACGCGGCCGGATTCTCCGACGATTTCGGCGAGATCCGCGGCGGCGTGTCCGGGGCCGCAGCCGACGTCCAGAAGGCTCATTCCGGGCTGGAAGCGGGCGCGTTCCCAGAGCCTGTGGGCGCAGGCCGACCAGAGCCTGTTCTGCAGCCCGAGCCGGTTGATTTCCCGGGCGTCGGTGCCGAGGACGTACTCGGGCTCTCCGGGCGGGTTTGCGGCGGTGCGGGTCATCGGACCGAAGCGTAGGCGGGGCTTCCGGTCGCGCGCGGGCTTGCCGCGCGGCTCCGGGCGTCCAATGCTCCCGTTTCTGAAATGGCCCCCGTCCCGGAGTGCCCGATCTGTCGCCGGTCCGCCTGATCTCTCGAGCCTTTGTCTCGTTCCACCCGGCGCGGATGCCCGCGTTCACGCGCCGGAACTATGCGCGGGAGCTGGCGTACTCGTTCCTGTTCTCGACGGCGCTGGCGATGATCGAGGGCGGGATCATCGGCGTGATCGTGAAGAACGCGTTCACCGGCGCGGGGGACCGGCCGGCGGTGGTTCCGGAGGTTCGGCTGAACTTCATCGTCGCGTTCCTGATGGCGGCGCCGGAGTTCGCGAACATCACGAGTTTTCTGTGGACCGCGGCGGCGCACGGTCGGCGGAAGGTTCTCTTCATCAACGTGCTGCAGGCGATCACGATCCTGCTGATCGGGGCGATCGCGATCGTGCCGCGGTCGGAGGCGGGGCTGTACGCGCTGTGCGGGATCCTGGTGGCGGCGCGGGTGTGCCTGACGGGGGTGGTGACGCTGCGGGCGACGCTGTGGCGGGCGAACTATTCGCGGCACTACCGGGCGCGGGCGACGGGGAAGTTCTCGACGATCTCGGTGCTGGTGATCGCGTCGACGGGGTTCATCGTCGGCAGCGCGATGGAGGAGTGGGAGGAGAGCTTCCGGGTGCTGATCCCCGCGGCGTGCGTGCTGGGGTCGATCGGGGTGTGGCGGTACGGGCAGATCCGGGTGCGGGGGCACGCGGCGATGCTGCGTGCGGAGCGCGACGGCGCGCGGGCGGACCGGCCGTCGATGAACCCGGTGGCGCTGGTGCGGCTGCTGCGCCGGGACAAGTGGTACGCGCGGTTCCAGGCGTGCATGTTCACGCTGGGGACGGGGAACATCATGCTGTCGGCGCCGCTGGTGATCACGCTCAAGGAGCAGTTCAAGCAGGGGTACATCGGCGGGATCGCGGTGATGAACTCGATCCCGCTGCTGGTGATGCCGTGGGCGATCCCGCTGTGGGCGCGTCTGCTGGCGCGGACGCACGTGGTGCGGTTCCGGGCGCTGCACAGCTGGGTCTTCGTGCTCGGGCAGACGCTCGTGGTCGTCGCGGTCATGACCGGCACGTTCTGGCTGCTGCCGGCGGCGATGGTGGTGCAGGGGTTCGGGTTCGCGGGCGGGACGCTGGCGTGGAACCTGGGGCACCTGGACTTTGCGCCGATGCGCAAGGCGACGGAGTACATGGGCGTGCACGTGACGCTGAACGGGGTGCGGGGGATCGCGGCGCCGTTCCTGGCGGTGTTCATCTATGAGGGGCTGGAGCGGGTCAATCCGGGGTCGGGGGTGTGGGTGTTCGTCGTCAGCGTGGCGCTGTGCGTCGCGGGCGGGGCGGGGTTCGGGTTCCTCGCCAAGGCGATGGGGGACGCGGCGAAGGCGGCGCCGCGGGAGACGTGAGCGCGCGACCGCCGCGCCCGACCCCCCTTGAGGTTTCGGGCGCGGCTTGGCGCACTCCGGCCGGCCGATCGGGTCAGTTGATTTCGACCTTGCGCGGCAGGGCCTTTTCGTTCTTGGCGATGCGGAGCGTGAGGACGCCGTCCTTGAGTTCGGCCTTGGCGTGCTCGTCGGTGACGGTCTCCGGGAGGCGGACGCGCCGGCTGACGGCGCCGGTGCGGCGTTCGCGCCGGTAGAAGGTCTCGGTCGTCTTCTCGGTCTCCTCGGTGTGCTCGGCGCTGATGGTCAGGACGCCGTCGTGGATCTCGAGGTTGATGTCCTCGCGGGTGTAACCGGGGAGGGACGCGCGGATGATCACGTTCTTCTCATCCTCGGAGATGTCCAGGGGCAGGGGCTCCTGGGCGGTCCGGGCGATGCCGTTGAAGAACGGGTCGCTGAAGACGTCGCTGAAGAACTCGCTCAGGGTCGCGGGGCCGGGGTTCCTACGGGTCATGAGGTTCATGTGTGTCCTCCCTGTGTAAGGCTTCAGGGCGGCGCCGATCGCCGCCGTCTCCTGCAGGGAATTGCAAGCGCGGTGCCAGAGCGGAGGGCCGCCGGAGGGGCGTTTGAGGTCGTTTTTGCGGGGTTTTCGGGCGGTCCGGTGTCAAAGCGGGTGGCAGGCGGGTGTCAGAGTGGCAGGCCGATCCGTGCCGATCGCGCCACGCTAGAGTTGGGCCTATGACCAGCACGCCGATCGACCTGCGCAGCGACACCGTGACACGACCGACGCCCGCGATGCGGGCCGCCATGAGCGCGGCCGTGGTGGGGGACGACGTGCTGGGCGACGACCCGACCGTGAACGCGCTGCAGGAGCAGGTCGCGGCGATCATGGGCAAGGAGGCGGCGTGCTTTGTGCCGACGGGGACGATGGCGAACCAGTCGGCGATCCGTGCCCAGACGGAGCCGGGCGACGAGGTGATCGCGCATTTCGACAGCCACATCATCAACTATGAGACGGGGGCCCCGGCGGCGCTTTCGGGCGTGATGATCCGGACGGCGTGCGGCGATCGCGGGCTGTTCGACGCGGACCAGGTGGAGGCGCTGGCGCGGCCGGATTCGATCCACTTCCCGCATTCGAAGCTGGTCGTGGTGGAGAACACGCAGAACCGGGGCGG
>CAZMPE010000185.1:0-5834 GCA_964567955.1 uncultured Phycisphaeraceae bacterium
CGCCCTCGGTCACGACGTTGACGACCGGGTCGAAGCCGACGGCCGAGTCGCCGACGACCGGGGTCAGGTCGGAGACGAAGGCCTGCTGGGTCGCCACGTAGATGTTGGACGTCTGACCGTTGGTGAAGGTCAATCGCGGGGCGGTCAGCTGGATCGACCGGCGGTCGGCCTGAGTCGCCTGCACCACGAAGTCGACCTGGATGTCATCAAGGAACTGGCCGGCGATGCCCAAAGCCGGAGCGCCGCCGAGGATGTCCGCGGCGATGCCCTGCGACGGGGCCAGGCCCGCCGCGAGTCCGAGCGAGTCCTGCTGGAAGCCGATGGGCGACCACGGGCGGGGATTGACGACGCCCTGATTGTCGTTGGTGGGGGGGCCGGTCACGACGCCGGGCGTCGGGGCGCTGACGATGCGGTTCAGGCGGCCGTTACGGAAGAAGTCGCTGGGCTGCAGGTTCGGCGAGCCGGCCCGGGCGGCCCGGAACTGGTTGTTGTTGGCGTTGAGGTAGACGTCGAGGTCGAAGCCGATCTGCTCGAAGAAGTCCTGGTTGACGAGCAGGAACCGCGTCTCGACGTTGATCTGCATGGCCCGCTGGGCCCGCAGCTGCGAGAGCAGCCCGACGATCTGGCGGTGGTTCTTGGCCGTGTTGGTGATGATCAGCTGGCCCTGGTTGACCTGCTGCTGGATCTTGCCGGTGGAGCCGCCGTTGTCGACCCAGCCCTCGGGGTCGATGTTGTCGGTGATGATGGAGATGACGTTGTCCATCGCGTCCTGGCGGTTGCGCTGCTGGACCTGCTGGTCCTCCTGGTCGTTCTGGAAGGGGCTCTGTCCGCCGGCGCCGCCCTGGCTCGACTGGAGCGTCGATTGCAGGTCGATCGTCGGGATCTCGTTGTAGTCGGGGATCTCGATGAGCAGGTCGCGGACGTCGTAGATCACGAGCGTGGTGTTCTTGCGGATCGCGTCGTCGGACGCGACCGTGATGATCCCGTCGTAGACGGCCCAGTCGGCCTTGCCCAGCCCGGTGTCGCCGAGCTTGGACATGACGCGGTCGAGCATCGTCTTGAGCGAAACGTTGGTCAGGCGCAGGGCGACCGGCGTGTCGCGGGTGATGCCCACGGCCTCCAGGGAGCCCCAGTCGACGTCGATGTCGAAGTCGGTGAACTTGTCGGCGAAGGTCAGCACGTCCTCGAGGGCGTTGTTGTTGAACTCGACGGACGGGATCCGCTTGTTCGCGCTCTCGAGGTCCGCCAGCACGCGCCGGTTCTCGGGCGACTCGGCGAACGCGAGCGCCTCGCCGCGCAGCGTGCTGATGGCCGGCCAGTCCTTGGGGTAGTCGATGATGTTCGGCGGGGGGATCGAGGCCCGCTGGTTGTCGATGCTGTTGAGGCCGTACTTGAAGTTCTTCTCCCGCTGCATGTCGTTGTATTCCATGCTCAGGAGCTGGAACTGGAAGAGGTCGCGCAGGATCAGCCCCGCGGGGTTGATCGGGTCGAGGAACAGCAGCTGCTCGACCGCCTGCAGGGCGTCGCTGTACTGCATGTCCATCTGGTACGCGCGGGCCCGGTCGAGCAGCTCATTGATCTTGCGCTCCCGCTCCTTGCGGGCGCGGTCGGCGCCCAGGCGGGCGTCCTCGGCGAGCCGGCGCTCGCGGTCCGCCGCGGCGGCCTCGGCCAGCCGCTGCTCGGTCTGGGCGACCTGGTTCTCGAGGGTGTCGGCGCGTCCGCGCAGCTCGGTGAACTCCTTGTCGGAGAACTCGTTGCGGGCGGCGTTGAGCGTGAAGCGTGCCGTCGCGATCAGCGTCCGGGCGCGGGCCGGGTCGCCCGAGCCGAGAGACCGTCGGGCCTCCTCGAGGGCGTTGCTGAACTCGGCGAGCGTCTGCTGACGGATGATGTCGATGCCGCCGCGGACATCCTCGAGCGGGGCCTGCTGCCCCATGCGGACGCGCGCCTCGGTGAGGCGGTCGTCCACGAGCTTGAGCTCGTCGGCGGTGAGGAACTGGCGGTACTCGGCCTTGAGGCGGCTGTACTTGCCCTGGGCCTCATTGAGGCGGTTCTCGGCGAAGGCCCGGTTGGCCTCGGCGAGGATGCTCTGGGCCTCGAACTTCAGGGCCTGCTGGACCAGCGCATCCACATCGGGCTGGGCCGGCGGGAGCGGCTCGGCGGCCGGGGGCTGGGCCTCGGGCTGGGCAGCGCCGGGATCGGCGGCGGCCGGCTGCTCGGGTGGCGGCTCAATCGGCGGCTGGGCCGGCGTCTCGTCGCGACGGCGGACGACGCCGGGCTGGAGCAGCCCCATGGCGCCCGAGGCGTCGAAGTTCTTGCCGCCGGACCGTTCGAGGTCGACGAGGCGGGTCTGGTACTTGATGAGGATGGCCTGCTGATCGGCGGTGAGAGGAGCGCCGGTGTTGTCGACGGCGGCGAAGCCCGCCTTGGCCTCGGCGTAACGGCCCTGAAGGAAATCACGCTCGGCCTGGGCGAGCGTTTCGGGCACCATCGGGGCGAGTTCTGTGCGACGCTTGGCGATCGCCGTCAGGAGACGGGCGGCGTCCGCCGACTGGCGGGGGTTCACCGTGGCGCTGGTCGACACAGCCTTGGCGTGCTGCTCGGCCACCCGCAGGTCGCCGGTATCCAGGCACAGCTGAGCCTTCTGCAGGCTGATGTTGAGCCTGTCCGCACCGTCGATGTCCTTGCTGGCGGCCATCAGGACATCCAGGGCGCGGGCCCGGTCGGAGGTCGACAGCGCCGCCTCGCCGGTCTGGCGCAAGAGGTTCTGGACGATCGACTTGGCTTCCACAAACTTGCCCTCCTTGCGGAGGGACTCGGCCCGGTCGATCTCGGCCGCCGCCGGCTCGGTGGTCGACACCGGGTCCGGGCGCGCGACGGCGTGACCGGCGGCCAGCGCCAGCGCGAGCAGCGCGGTCGCCGCGGCGACCGTCACGAGGACCGAACCAAAGCGGGCGAACGACGGATTCGTGCGAGTGAACATGCCAATCTCCAAAGCGCAACCCAGTGAAAGGGCGTTCAGCTTAGCGAACAAGTCATGCCTGCGCCCGGCACCCTGCCGGCAAGGCGGGGCCGGTGGCCCCGGACGCTGCTCCAATCCCCGCCGGCCATGCGGGCGCGGGCGGGATCCATCCCCCAGGCGGGCTCACGCGCGGGCGGCCCCAGCAACGTCCCGTGGGGCCGGAAGATAACCAAGCCTTGGGGGGAACGCAAACCCGGCGTGCTGGAAGGTGGAATCCCGCCATATCAGGGGTCCTTGAGGACCGGAATCCGGCTCGATCAGCCCCGTGGATTCCTTGTCCCGTGGTCATCCCGCCCCGGTTCGTTCCGTGGGGCGAGGCATCCCGGCAGGCATCGGTGGGAGCGGCCAAACCTGGCCACTGGGTCCCGCCGGGGTTCGCGGCAGGAGGTCATACCAGCGGCGGCATCGCGGGTTACTCAATCCAACCTGAAAAAGTGATCCCCTCTTCGATCGGGGCGCCGGCGATCTGCGGTGTACCCGCCTTCGCCGCGGATTCGGCGAAATGCTCGGGCGTCATCCGGTCGGCGGCGGCGACGACGACCTCGTACCACTCTTCAACGTCCTCCGGGCGGAGGTCGTCGGCGGCCTGCTGCGCCAGTTCCTCGGCGCGGCGGAGGCAGCCGGCGGTCAGCAGGACGTCGGCATAGCGAACGGGGGTGTCCTCATCGGCGGCGCACCGGACGAGGCACCGCCATCCGACGACTCCGAGCTCGGCGCCCTCGTCGTCGACGTTGTTCTCGGCGTCGATGTTGAGGGTCAGGCGCCACTCGTCGCGCAGGTGCTCGACGATCTCCTCGGCGGTGAGGAGATCGGGCCGGTCGTCCGGGGTCTCGAGCACGCCGCGGTGCTCGTGGGAGGCGGAGTCGGCCCCGGCGGGCAGCTCGACGGGTTCGAGGTCGAAGGCGCCCAGGACCTTCTCGACGCGCTCCTTGAGTTCGCTCTCCGCGCGGACGGTCACGATCTTGTGTTCGTCGACGAAGATGTACAGGAACGGGTCGTCGATCATCGCTCCGAAGCCGCAGAGGCCGTCCTCGAAGAAGTAGGCCCTGTAGCGCCGCAGGGCGTCGGTGAAGCGGTCGAGGCCGATGAGCTCGTAGGAAATGTACGGGTCGATCTCGCGGTAGGCGTCCTGACCGAGGACGTCGAGAATGGGATAGATCCGCCCGGGCATGAGGGCGAGGAGGTTGCGGCAGAGGGGCTCGAGCCGCTCGGCGCTGATGACGATGTCGAAGACGTAACGGTCGGGCCATTCCTCCCACTCGCCGTCGTCGTCGTCGCCGTCGGCGGGCTCGAAATCCGAGGAATAGCCGGATTTCGGGCGCGAGGGCTCGACCGGGTAGACTCCCAGCGGGAAGGCGAAACCGTCGATGACGACGCGTTCGATCGAGCTGTCGGCGCGGCAGCGGGCCATGGGCGCAAGCGTAGCGGGGCCGGGGGGCGTGGGCGTCGCGCATCGGCGCCCCGCCGGCCGTACCCTCCTCTCATGCACCTGCTCGCGATCAACGTCGGCAACTCGCGCACACGGTTCGGCGTCTTCCGTGCCGGGAGCAACGAGCCCTCGACCGTCCTGGAAAACACGGACGCGGGGTTGGTGGCGGCGGCGATCAACGCGACGACGCTCGATCGCGCCGATGCGCCGGTCGTGATGGCGTCGGTGAACAACCCGTTCGCGGACAAACTGGAGCAAGCGCTCGCGCCCGCGTTCCGAGGCAGGATCTACCGCTTCGGACGCGAGCTGGAAGTGCCGATCCTGCACGCCGTCACGGAGCCGAAGAAAGTCGGTCAGGACCGGCTGCTCAACGCCCTCGGCGCCTACACGCGGGCGAAGCAGGCGTGCGTCGTGATCGACGCGGGCACGGCCGTGACGGTGGATTTCGTCGACGGCGAGGGCGTCTTCCAGGGCGGGGCGATCGCGCCGGGCCTGAACATGATGCTGCGGGCGATGCACGAGCAGACCGCCGCGCTCCCGATGCTGCGGTACCACCCGCCCGAGAGCAACCCCGACCCCGAGGCGCCCGGGCCGAACCCGTTCGGCAAGAGCACCGAGACCGCGATGCTCAACGGGGTGCGGGCGGCGGTCGCGGGGATGACGCACCTGCTCGTCGACCGTTACGCGGAGTTCTACGGCGCCTACCCGCGGATCATCGCGACCGGCGGCGACGCACGGGCCGTCTTCGAGGGCGACCCCATCGTCGAGCACATCGTCCCCGACCTGACCCTCGTCGGCATCCACGCGGCGTGCGAGACCCTGCTCAGCGACGAGCACGGCGACGAAGAGCCCTGAACCCACCCGGCGGCCCGCATGACGACCACCTGGTCCATCCAGACGGCGCGCGGCGGGAGCGGGGCCGTCGCGATCATCCAGCTCGTCGCGGAGACCGGGGCGGAACTCGACACGGCGATCGCGCGCGTCGCGCGTCGCCCGGTGCCGTTGGGCGCGGTCGCACTGCGGTCATTGTGCGGCGTCGACGACGGGCTGGTGGCACGGTGGTCGGTGACGTCTGCTCATCTGATGCCGCACGGGGGGGTCGCCGTCCTGCGTGCGCTCGCGCTGCGGCTCAGTGAAGCCGGGATCGAAGAGGCCACGAGCCCGGACCCGCGCGCGGAGTACCCCGAGGCGTCGTCGCTGATCGAGGCGCGGATGCTCGCGGCGCTGGCGCGGGCGCCGAGCCCGCTGGCGGTGGATCTGCTGCTCGACCAGCCGCGCCGGTGGGCGGGGCGCGATGCGGAGGCTCCGATGCCGCCGTCGAGGCTGGACCGGCTCATTCACCCGCCGCTGGTGGCGGCGGTGGGGGCGCCCAACGTCGGCAAGTCG
>CAZMPE010000186.1:0-5798 GCA_964567955.1 uncultured Phycisphaeraceae bacterium
CACCCAGGATGTGGGCGCCGAGGATCTCGCCGCGGGGCAGGCCGCGGATGATCTTGACGAACCCATCGGTGTGGGCGGCGGCGATGGCCTTGCCGTGCGACTGGAAGGAGTACTTGCCGACCTCGAAATCCTTGCCCCTGGCGAGGCCGTCGGCGACGAGCTTCTGCTCGGTGAAGCCGACGCTGGCGACCTGCGGGACGCAATAGGTGCATCCGGGGATCACGGTGTAGTCGATGGCGATCGGCTCGTGGTGCTTCCTGGGGTCCTTGCGCCAGGCGATCCGCTCGACGCAGAGGATGGCCTCCTCGCTGGCGACGTGGGCGAGCCAGGGAGGGCCGATGACATCGCCGACGGCGTAGACGCCGTCGAGGCTGGTCTTGTAGTCGATGGCCTCGTTGCGGGTGACGCCGGGCTTGAAGTCGGTGACGATGTGGTCCTTCTCGATCTTCAGGCCGAGCGAGGCGTCGCAGAGACCGTCGGTGCGCCCCTTGACGCCGATGGCCAGGAGGACGCGCTCGGCCTCGATGGTCTCTTTCTTCGTGTCGTCGGCCTTGCCGCCGGCGAAGGGGGCGACGGTCACCTTGACGCCGTCCTTGGTCTTTTCGACGGCGGTCGTGGTGGTGGAGGTGCGGATGTCCATCCCGTGCTTCTTGTAGAGCTTCGCGAGGGCGTCGCTGACGTCCTTGTCCTCGACCGGGAGAACGCGGTCGAGCATCTCAATCACGGTGACCTTGGTCCCCATGCAGTGGTAGAAGTAGGCGAACTCCATGCCGATGGCGCCGGCGCCGACGACGATGAGGCTCTTGGGGAGCTGCTTGTTGAACATCGCCTCGCGGGCGCCCCCGACGCGGTCGCCGTCGACGCGGGCGAAGGGACGGTCGCGCGCGACCGAACCGGTCGCGACGAGCACGGCGTCGGCGGTGAGCGTGTCGACGGTCTTGCCCGGGGTCGCGGGGGCGCTGGTCAGCTCCTCCTGGACCTTGCACTCCTGGACCTCGACGCGGCAGGGCTGGGCTCCCTTGCGCCCGGAAGTGATCTTGGCGCTGCCGACGAAGTGCGTGACCTTGTTCTTCTTGAAGAGGAACTCGATCCCCTTGTTCAGCTTCCCGGCGACGTCGCGGCTGCGGCCGATGACGCGGTCCCAGTCCAGCCCGATCTCGCCGTTGATCTTGAGCCCCCAGAACTTCTGCGACTCGCCCTGGCGGATCTTCTCCATCAGCTCGGCGTTGGAGAGGAGCGCCTTGGAGGGGATGCAGCCCCAGTTGAGGCAGACGCCGCCGAGCTTGGCCCGCTCGACGCAGGCGACCTTCATGCCCAGCTGCGCGGCACGGATCGCGCCGACGTACCCCGCGGGCCCGCCGCCGATCACGATCAAGTCAAAGTGCTTGGGGTTGGTGTCGGGCACGCCGCGGTCCTCTCTGAGAATGAGCCCGGGCGCGGGCCCGGGCGGGTGGGGTCGTCAGTATAGGTTCGGGGCCCGGCGCATCCGCGTCAACGCGGAGGCTCGTCGGCGCGCCACGCCCGGGCGGCGTCGGCACGCTCCCGATCGCCCAACTCTTCGTAGAGGGCGATGAGGTCGTCGAGCGCGGGGATCTGTCCGCGCGGGACTTTGCCGTCGCTCCCCTTGAGGGCCTCCAGTGCGCCGGCGAGGAGCGTTGCCGCCTCGTCGTTCCGGTCGAGGCGGATGAGGCATCGGCCGAGGTTGGCGCGAGCGGCCTCACGGCTGTGGTGTCCGGGGGCGAGCGAGGCGTCGAGGATCTCGACGGCGCGCCGGAGATCGGCCTCCGCATCGGTCCATTTGCCCAGGAGCATCCGTACGCCCCCGAGGCTGCTGAGCGTCCGTCCGACGTCGAGATGGGCGACCCCGAGGGCGCGCTCGCCGAGCGCGGCCGCCTCCACCAGGAGTTGCTCGGCTTGCTCGAGGCGCCCGGCCCGGCCCTGCATGACGGCGAGGTTGGAGAGCGACTGGAAGACGAGCGGGTGTTCGGGGGAGAGGAGCTTGCGCCGCAGGCGCAGGCCCTCTTCGCAGGCTTCGATGGCGCCCGGCGCGTCGTTCCGCGCCGAGAGGACGCCCGCGATGTTGTTGAGCGATTCGGCGACCGGGAGGCTCTCGTCGCCGTAGGCGAGGCGGCGGATGCGCAGAGCCTCCTTGTGCGAGGCCTCCGCCTCGTCGATCTTGCCCCGGGCGCGCTGCACCGCGCCCAGGTCGTTGAGCACGCGCCCCGTGTCGGGGTTGTCCAGGCCGCGCTGCCGGCGGTGCATCTCGAGTGCGTCCAGGAGGAGGGTCTCGGATTCGTCGTACTTCCCCTGGACATAGAGCAGTTCGCCGAGGTCGATCTTGCTCTCGGCCATGTCGTGGTGGTCGGGCCCGAGGATGGCGAGTCGTTGCTCGTAGGCGGCGCGGATGTGCTTCTCGGCCTCGTCGAGGAGACCGAGCGCGATGTAGGAATGCCCGATGGCGCTGCGGACGGTGGCCTGAACCAGCGGCTGGTTGGCGAGGTCGCCCTCGATCGCGATGGCGGTGCGGTCCAGGATGGTGCGAACGGTGACGTTGCGGCCCTCGGCGGGATCGGCGGAGGCGAGCATGCGCCGGAGGAACTCGACGACCTGCTCGGCCTGGTCGCGGGCGAGGTAGGCGGCGTTGCGCTGGCGCACGGCGACCTGGCCCTGCCAGGTGATCGCGGCGACGGCGAGGAGCAGGACGAGCGCCGCGCCCGCGCTCAGCGCCACGGCGAGCGAGTGCCTGCGGATGAACTTGCCGGTGCGGTAGCGGAACGTGTCCGGACGCGCGAAAACGGGCAGCCCGGTCAGGTACCGCTCGATGTCGGAGTCGAGTTGCTCGACCGACGGGTAGCGGCGTTCGGGCTCCTTGCGCAGCGCCATGAGGACGATGTTGTCGAGGTCGCCGCGCAGCGCCCGGCGCAACCGGGCGCTGGTGCTCTGCCGGTTTTCGGCGGTGCGCTCGAGATCGGCGGGCTCGATCTCGGCCGTCGTGCCCCAGGGGAGTCGCGTGCCGGTGCCGCTCGGCGGCGTGGGCGGCTGATTGCGGATGACCCGTTCGATCTCGCCGGACGTCTTGGTGTGGAAGCGGTAGGGGAGCCGGCCGCAGAGGAGTTGATACAGGATGACGCCGAGTGAGTAGACGTCCGTGGCGGTGGTCAGCGGCAGCCCCGCGGCCTGCTCGGGGCTGGCGTACTCCGGTGTGAGGCGGCGTTCGGTGTCGAGTGTCCGCGTGGCGTCGGGGCCGCCGACGAGCTTGGCGATACCAAAGTCCAGAAGCTTGGGGGTGCCGTCCTCCGTGACCAGGATGTTGCCGGGCTTGAGGTCCCGGTGAACCACGAGGTTGCGGTGGGCGGCGCGCACGGCCTCGCAAACGACGCGGAAGACGCGCAGCCGCTCTTCCAGGTTCAGCCGCTTGCGGTCGCAGTAGACGTCGATGGGCAGCCCCGGAACGTACTCCATCACGAGGTAGGGCCGGCCGTCCGGTGCGAGGCCGCCGTCGAGCAGGCGCGCGATGTTCGGATGGTTGAGGGCCGCGAGCGTGCGGCGCTCGCGCCGGAATCGCTTGAGGAGTTCCTCGGAGTCCATGCCGCGCTTGACGACCTTGATCGCGACCTGCTGCTGGTACTGCCCGTCGGCGCGAGAACCGAGGTAGACGGTCCCCATGCCGCCCGAGGCGATCTGCCGTTCGATCTTCCAGGGCCCGAGAGCGACGCCGATGAGTTCGTCGGCGACGGACCCTGGATCGAGGCCCGAGCCGGAGAGGGCGACCGCGGGCTCTTCGAGGAACCCGGCGACCCGCGACTCATGCTGCAGCAGGGCGCCGACTTCGGTGCGCAGCTCGGCGTCGCCGGCGCAGAGAGCATCGAGGCGGACGGCCCGCTTCTCCGGCGGCAGCGTGGCGACGCTGAAAAAGACCTCTTCGATCCGCTTGAGGCGGTCGGGGGTCATGGCGCGTCGCCGTCGAGTTCACGGTGGAGCCAGACGCGGGCGAACCTCCAGTCGCGGGCCACGGTGCTCTCCGAAACGCCCAGGGCCTGGGCGACATCGCCGACGCTCAGGCCCGCGAAGAAGCGCAGTTCGACGACCTTCGCCTTCTGCGGATCGAGAGCGGCGAGCTTCTCGAGCGCGACATCGAGGGCCACGAGGTCGACGATGTTCTCTCCGCCGACCAGGAGCGCGGAGTCGAGCGGCTCACGCACGGCGTTCCCGCCGCGCTTCTCGCGCGATCGCGAGCGCGCGTGATCGGTGAGGATGCGCCGGATGGCGCGTGCGGCGGCGCCGAAGAAGTGGGCGCGGTTCTGCCAGCCCGGGTTGGCGGGGCCGACGAGGCGGAGGTACGCCTCGTGCACCAGGGCGGTGGCCTGGAGCGTGTGGCCCTTGCGCTCGCCCTTGAGGTACTCCTGCGCGACGGCGCGCAGCTCGTCATAGACAAGTGGCAGGAGAGCATCGGAGGCGGCGGCATCACCGTCGCCCGCCCGGTCGAGGAGGAGCGTGATGGCTCCCTGCGCGGTTGTCCTGGCCGCGTTCACCTGTTCCTTGGTTTCATGTCGGCGCCCGTCCACCTTCTTGCAGCTCCTTCGCCTGAACAAGGACGATTCTGCCGGGGCGCGTCGAGAAAAGATCGAGATTCGTGACAGACCCGGGCGTCCGTTGTCGCATGCCGGTGAGAGGGACGGGAGCACCTTCCCTGACAATCGGCGGCGTCCGCGGGGCACGGAGCTCATCTGACGACCGCCAGCGGGTCCGGGCCGGCGCGCAAGCGCCGCCGGACATCATACCCGCCGGCGCCCCCTGAATGGGCGGGCCCCGGTTCGGCGGATGTTCATTTCACCTGAAAGGAGATTCACATGCGGACGGCATTGACAATGGCGGGCCTCTTGGCGCTGGCGGGGGCCCCTTCGGCCCTGGCGGACATCCAGTTCGGGCCGCCGGTCAACTACCCGACGCCCCAGCGTCCGTCGGGCGTCGCCGCGGGCGATTTCAACGGCGACAACGCCGTTGACCTGGCCGTGGCGACGGACAACCCGGACAAACTCAGTCTCTTGTTCAACACCGGGACCGGCACGTTCGGCGCGGCGGTGAACACGCTTCTGGGTGCGGGCGTCGGGGCCGGGCACGTGGTCGCCGGTGATTTCGATGGCGACCTGGACCTGGACCTCGCGGTCGCGTTCCAGAACACGAACCAGGTCCGGATCATGCTGAACAACGGCGCGGGCGTGTTCACGCCGGGAGCGCTCGTCTCGGTCGGCGCGAACCCGCGATGGATCGCCGCGGCGAAGCTCGACGCCGGTGCGTCGATGGACCTTGCGGTCGTCAACCGTGACGGCAACAGCGTGACGGTTCTGCTCAACAGCGGGGCCGCGACGTTCACGGCCTCGACCGTCGCCGTGGGCAACGACCCGCGCGCGGTGGCGGCCCTG
The DNA here is from genome assembly GCA_964567955.1 of uncultured Phycisphaeraceae bacterium. Classification (GTDB taxonomy): domain Bacteria; phylum Planctomycetota; class Phycisphaerae; order Phycisphaerales; family UBA1924; genus CAZMPE01. The sequence goes on from CAZMPE010000186.1 coordinate 5,424, forward strand.
GACCTCGAGGGCGACGGCGACATGGACCTGGTGGTGACGAACCACGACGACCGGACGTTCTCGCGCCTGGTCAACAACGGCCTCGGCGCCTTCGTCAACGCGGGCACGCAATCCGTCGGCGCGGCGACGCGTCCGGACGGGATCACGACGGCCGACCTGGACGGCGACGGCGACTTCGACGTGGCCATCGCGGTCTCGGACACGCCGACGGCGGCCGCGGTCTTCATGAACAACGCGGGCACGCTCACGGGCCCCGTCTACTACCCGATCGCGGGCCTGAACCCGAGCTCGATCCTCGCCGTTGACCTCAGCGGCGACGGGAAGCCGGACCTCGTGTCCGCCAACGAGGATTCGAACAACATCTCGACGCTTCAG
>CAZMPE010000187.1:0-5769 GCA_964567955.1 uncultured Phycisphaeraceae bacterium
CGAACACGCCCTGGTACGCCCCCGTCGCCGCATCGAAGCGCATCACCTGGTGCGTCCCCGCGCTGCTCACGTACAGCGACCCCGCGCGAAACTCGATGTCCGTCGGGTCCGAAAGGCCGTTCCCCGACGCGAACACATCGACGAACGCGCCCGTCACCGCGTCGAACCGCAGCACCTGCCCGAACGGCAGATGGTTCGCGACGTACAGCCGGTTGTCGGGCCCGAACTTCATTCCCTCGGGCGTGTCCAGCCCGCCGGTGAAGAACGGAACGAAGACGCCCATGAACGCCCCCGTCGTGCCGTTGTACTTGAGGATCTCGCCCGCGCCCTCATCGCCCACCAGCAGGTGCCCGTCCGCCCCGAACACGATCCCGCCGGGGTACAGCAACGGGCTTCCCGCGGCAGCGGGGCCGATCAGAGTCCCCGTGGGTCCATACCGCAGCACCTGCCCGCCGAAGAGCGTGCTGACGAGCAGGTCATCGGCGGCGGCCGCGGGACCGAAGGCAACGACACACATCGCCGCACGGATCAGGATCGCTCTCATGGCTTGTACCTCCACGGGTCCTGCGCCATACCTATCAGGAACGCCGGCGCGGATCAACGCGAATCGCGCCATTTGCGGCCCGCCCCGGCATGCGGGAGACTGATCCCGCCCCAACAGGAGCCCGCCCCATGAAACTCGCGTGCGCCGGCGTCCTCGTCGCCCTCGTAGCCCCGCTCGCCACCGCCCAGCCGCCGACCCCCCTGCCCGGCCTGGTCTACGACGAGCCGTTCTTCCCCGGCGCCAACCACAACCCCGCCATCCCCGCCCCCGACTCGATCCTCGGCTTCCGCGTCGGCGAAAGGCCCGCGACCCACGCGCAGATCGAAGCGGTGTGCAAGGCCCTCGCCGAATCCAGCCCGCGCGTCCGGCTCTTCGAGTACGCGCGCAGCCACGAGAACCGCGCACTCTATTACCTCGCCATCAGCAGCGAACAGACGATCCGCGAACTCGACCGCGTCAAGGCCGATGCCGCGCGTCTCGCCGACCCGCGCGCCGTCACCGCCGCCGAGGGCGACCGCCTCGCCGACACCCTCCCCGCCGTCGCATGGATGGCCTACGCCATCCACGGCGACGAAATGTCCGGCGCCGACGCCGCGCTCGCCGCCGCCTACCACCTCGCCGCGTGCACCGACGACGACGTGACCAGCCTCCTCGCCTCACTCGTCGTCATCATCGACCCGCTCATGAACCCCGACGGCCGCGACCGCACCGTGCGCGCCATCGCCGAGAACCGCACCGCCCAGCCCAACGTCGACGACCAGTCCCTCATCCACTCCGGCCACTGGCCCGGAGGACGAACCAACCACTACCTCTTCGACCTCAACCGCGACTGGATCTTCGGAGCCCACCCGGAGACCCGCGGCCGGATCGCCGCCGCCGCCGCCTGGCGCCCCCACTACTTCATGGAGAGCCACGAAATGGGCTCCCTCGACACCTTCCTCTTCATGCCGCCCCGCGAGCCCATGAACCCCAACATCCCCGCCAACGTCCACAAGTGGCTCCCGCGGTTCGCCGACGATCTGGGCGCCGCCTTCGACGCCCGCGGCTGGCGCTACTACACCGGCGAATGGAACGAAGAGTGGTACCCCGGCTACTCCGGCGCGTGGGGAGGCCTGCGCGGCGCCATCGAAAACCTCTACGAACAGGCCTCCATCCAGACCGACGCCGTCCGCCGGCCCGAAGGAACACTCGAGTCCTACCGCGAGTCCGTCCACAAGCAGCTCGTCAGCACCATGGCCAACCTCACCACCCTCGCGGCCAACCGGCGCGAGGTCCTGCGCGATTTCCTCGCCGTGCGCCGCGGCGCCGTCGCCCCCGAGGGCCCGTACGCCCGGCGCACCTTCGCCGTCGTCCCGGGCGCCAACATCACCCGCACCCGCGCCTTCACCGATCTCATGACCCTCCAGGGTTTCGAGGTGCACGCCGCGTCCCGCGAGTTCAGAGCCTCCGGACGCGACCGCCTCGGACGCGAAGTGCAGGACAGGGCCTTCCCCGCCGGCACGATCCTCGTCGCCAACCGCCAGCCCGAGGCGAGCCTCATCGCCGCCATGCTCGAGTTCGACCCCCGCATGACGCCGGAGTTTCTCAACGAGGAACGCCGCGAACTCCTCCGCTTCGGACGCTCCCGGCTCTACGACGTCACCGCGTGGAACATCACCATGCTCTACGACCTCGACAGCTACGAGCTGGCAACCGGGCTGCCCGACGGCGCCGCGCCCTACACACCCCCCGCGCCCGCCGCCGGCGCCACCAACACCGACGCCCCCGTCGCCTTCGTCATCGACGGCGCCGATGACCGCAGCGTCGCCGCCGCCGGACGCCTCATGGAGCGCGACCTCCGCGTCCGCGTCGCCGACAAGCCCTTCCGCTTCGACGGACGCGAGTTCGCACGCGGCTCCGTCGTCGTCACCCGCAAGGACAACACGGCCTTCACCGGTCATCTCGTGAAGGCCGTCGACGAGGTCGCCGCCGCCGCGGGCGTCGCCGCCATCGGCGTTGCCTCCGGCATGGGCCCGGGCGATCTGCCCGACCTCGGCGGTGAACACTTCGTCCTCCTCGAGACCCCGCGCATCGCCGTCTTCGGCCGCGAGCCCTTCAGCGCCTACGGCTTCGGCGAGGCGTGGCGGCAGATCGACCTCGTCCTCGGACTGCGCGCCTCCTACCTCAACGCCAACACCGCCGGCTTCGACGACCTCCGACGCTACAACGTCATCGTCCTCCCCGCCGGCGGCGCGCGCGCGCTCAAGAACCACACCGACACCCTCAAGACCTGGGTCGAGAGCGGCGGCACGCTCATCGCCATCGGGTCCACCGCCGCCGCGCTCGCGAGCGAAACCGGCATCGGCGCCGCCCGCCTCCTCCCCGATGTCATCACGAAGCTCGACGACCACCGACAGGCGATCGTCCGCGAATGGGAGGGACGATCCGCGACCGTGGACCCCGGCGCCGTCTGGTCCTACAGCCCGCCGACCTCCGTCACATACCCGTGGCTGATCGGCGAGGCGGGCGACAAGCCGGGCGAGGACGAAGCCAGGCGACGCGACGCCTGGCGCGCCCTCTTCTCGCCGCAGGGCTCCATCGTCGCGGGACGCGTCGACGACCGCAGCTGGCTCACCGCCGGTTGCGCCGACTACCTGCCCGTCATGTACAACACCGATTACGTCTTCATCGCCACCGGCTCGGTCCGGGCCCCGATCCGCCTCGGCGCCATCCTCCCCGGCGCACCCGAGCCCCGCCCCGAGACCGAAAAGGAGAGCACGGACGAAATGCCCGCGCCCGGATGGACCCTCGCCCCCCCAGGGCACGAACTCCGCCTCCGCATGAGCGGCCTCCTCTGGCCCGAGGCCGCCGACCGGATCGCGCACTCGGCCTACGTCACACGCGAACCCGTCGGATCGGGACAGGTCATCCTCTTCGCGACTTCCCCGACGTTCCGCGCGGCGTCCCTCGGCACCGCCCGCGTCTTCAGCAACGCCGTCGTCTACGGCCCGGGAATGGGCGCGTCACATCCCGTCAAGCCCTGACACGCGCCGCCCGGGCCGCTCCCGATCAACAGGCCTGCTCGGTATTGTGTCGTCCCTGATGCTGCCCGAGCGTGCTCTCCCCGTTCACGGCGCGCGCCGCGACGAGGGAGGGGCGACTCCGCCCCCGGGTCAGCCTCATGGAATGACTCCACGCCAGGCCAACAGCCAGGAGCCCCTCCTACGGGCACCCCAACGCGAACTTCGTCTGGAAGCACCCGAAGTCAGCCAGGTTCAGCAGACCGTCGCCGTTGCAGTCCGCCGCCGTGTTCCCCGTCGCGAACTTCGTCTGAAAACACCCGAAGTCCGCCAGGTTCAACACCAGGTCCCCATTGCAGTCCGGATAGCAGTTGGCTTTCGTCCACAGCAGCGCCTCGCCACGCGAGGTCGCGGAGTTGAAGCCCCAGCCGGCGACGTACGTCGCGCTCGCGTCGCTCCAGATGCTCAGAGCCTCGGAGGACACAAAGCTGGCCGGCAGAAACGCGTGAAGGTCGACCCGGGAGGCGACGCTGCCCGACCACAGGCTGGCCTTGCTCACGCCGCCCATCACCACGCGCCCGACCTGCTGACCGCCGCTCACGCCATAGGCCTGGGAGTTCAACGCCCCGGGGGGATGCAGGTCAACCCACGAAGCGGCCGTGCCCGTCCACAGGGCGGCGTGACTCGACGTGTCCGGAACACGCACCACCCCCGCCTGCTGCGCGCCGTCCACCGCGTACGCCCACGATTGCATCTGCCCGGCCGGGTGCAGGTTCACCCACGAGGCCGCGCTCCCGCTCCACAGACTGGCGCTGGTGACGCCGCCCACGTTGACGACATAGCCCACTTGCTGGCCGCCGCTCACGGCGTAGGCCTCCGACGAATGTGTGTAACCACCGGTCGGCGGCGGGTTGAGGTTGACCCACGAAGCGGCGCTGCCGCTCCACAGCGCGGCACGGAAGTAGCCGATCTCCGTCCGGCCCACTTGCTGGCCCCCGCTCACGCCGAAAGCGGTGGATGAACTCTCCCCGGCGGGGTGCAGGTCCACCCACGAGGCGGCCGTACCGCTCCACAGGGCGGCGCGAGGGAACCCGGCGGGGAAGTACTCGCCCACCTGCTGGCCCCCGTCCGCGTCGTGCGCCATCGAGTAGCCCATCCCCGTCGGGTGCAGATTCACCCACGAGCCGGCCGAGCCGCTCCACAGACTCGCCCGGAAGTGGCCCACCGTGGGGCCCACGGAGGCGTAGCCCACCTGCTGCCCGTTCCCGACGCCGTTGCCGCGCGACTCGATCGTCCCGGCGGGGTGAAGGTTGGTGACGGTCCACTGGGCCGCGGCCGGCGCGCCGGCAAAGACAGATAAGAGCGCAAGGACTCCGAAGCGTGACATAGTCATTCCTTTGTTAAGAGCACCCCACCGCGAACTTTGTCTGGAAGCACCCGAAATCGGCCAGGTTCAGCAGGCCGTCCCCGTTGCAGTCCGCCGCGGGGTGCCCCGTCGCGAACCGCGTCTGGAAGCAGCCGAAGTCGGCGAGATTGAGCAGCGGCCCGCCGGTCGCGTTCGTGTCGCCGTTGCAGTTCGCGTAGCACGCCGCCCCGAGCACCGACGCGACGCCCGCGTTGTTCGTCAGCGTCGCCGCCCCCGGCGTCAACGCGTAGTCCGCCAGGTTCGTCGTGCTCATCGCGCTCGCCGGACCCTGGAACTGCAGCGCCCGGTTCTCCGTCAGCGGCAGCGGCCCGGGATACGGCGGGCCGAAGTTGCCGTCGGGGTCATTCGTGATCAAGCCCAGATTGCTCCCCGTGTAGTTCGCTCCGCCCCACGCCAGCGACCAGAGGATCTGGCCCGCGCTGTCCTCGAAAGTCAGGCGCCCCGCCAGCAGGTACGACGGCGGGATGGTCGAGTTCATCACAAAGTCCCCCGCCACCGACGGCGCCAGCGAAGGACTCACCACGAGCACGCGCGCCCCGAGACCCCCAACCGACGCATTCGACACAAAGGAGATCAGCGTGACCGCGTTCGTCCCCGCCGCGTTGTACGCCACCAGCTTCGTCCCCGTGATGAACTGCTGGTTCCCCGCCCGCATCCGAAGCTGGATGGCCTGCTTCGTCACATCGCCGCCGATCCCGCCGACCACCTGCTCAATCTGCATCAGGTGGTGAACCTCGGGCTGCGCCGAACAGACGCCCGAAGCCACGAACACCGCGCCCAGCACGCCAAACACACTCGAG
>CAZMPE010000188.1:0-5769 GCA_964567955.1 uncultured Phycisphaeraceae bacterium
GATCCGGATGATGGCGGAAGCGGGGATCGACGATCTGGTCGTGGTGACCGGGGCTCGGCACCTCATCGACTTCCAACGCGCCCTGGGCGACGGGTCCGATCTCGGAGTCCGGATCACGCTGGCGCCGCAGGACTCCGACGGCGGCATCGCCCACGCGTTGCTGTCCGCGCGGCCGCACGCGGACGGCGCGCGACTGTGCGTCGCCCTCGGCGACAACCTGCTCGGCGGGTCCATCCGGGGGGCGGCGGAACGATTCGTCGCGCAGAGCGGCGGGGCGCGCGTGCTGCTCAAGGAGTCGACCGATCCGTGCAGATTCGGTGTGGCGCGGTTCGCGCGGGGCGCCGAGCCCGGGCCACCGATCGCGGAAGTCGTGGAGAAACCGAAGGACCCACCGAGCCGCTTCGTCGTCGTCGGGGTCTACTTCTTCGATCGAACCGTCTTCGAGATCTGCGCTTCGGTTGCCCCCGGCGAACGAGGGGAACTGGAGATTACGTCCGTCAACAACCGCTACGCGGCGAGCGGAACGCTGGAGTACGAGATGCTGGACGGCTGGTGGGTGGACGCGGGGACCCCGGCGGATCTTGCCCTTGCCGCGCGACTCGCGGCTGAACAACCGCCTCGGGTTCGACCGATCCAATGATGGCCAGGGGCGGTCACGCGATGCCGGAACACATTCTCATCACGGGCGGGGCGGGGTTCATCGGCGCCAATTTCGTGCGCCATGTACTGCGTGAGCGGCCGGGGGCCCGAGTGACGAACCTCGATGCGCTGACGTACGCGGGTAATCTAGAGAATCTCGCCGATGTCGCGGACGACCCCCGTTACCGGTTTGTCAAGGGCGACATCGCCGACGCCGACGCGGTTGCCCGAGCCCTTGAGGGCGTCGACGCGATCGTCCACCTGGCCGCCGAGACGCACGTCGACCGCTCGATCATGGACGCCCGTCCGTTCGTTCGAACGAACGTTCTCGGCACGCACGTCCTGCTCGAGGCGGCACGCCGCATCCACGTGGCCGGTGCACCTCTCCGGTTCGTCCACGTCAGCACGGACGAGGTGTACGGGTCGCTCCCGCTTGATCCGCAGGCCGGCAGGTTCACGGAGTCATCGGCGCTGCGCCCGAACAATCCGTACGCCGCGAGCAAAGCGGGAGCCGATCTGCTGGCCCAGTCGTACCACCGCACATTCGGGCTGCCGGTGATGATCGCGCGGTGCTCGAACAACTTCGGACCGTACCAGTTCCCGGAGAAGATCATCCCGCTCTTCGTGACGAATCTCCTTGAGGGGCGGCACCTGCCCCTGTACGGCGACGGCCGCCATGTGCGCGACTGGCTCCACGTGGAGGATCATTGCGACGCCCTGCTCCGCATCCTGGAATCAGGCCGCCCCGGGGAGGCCTACAACATCGGCGCGGACAACGAGCACTCGAATCTCGCTCTGACCCGTGAGATCCTCCGCGTCCTCGGCAAAGGCGAGGAGTGGATCCGGCGCGTCCCCGATCGGCCCGCCCATGATGAGCGGTATTCCATGGACTCGACCAGGATCATGAGGGAACTTGGCTGGAGACCGACGCGCTCGGCCTGGCCTGCTTCGCTCGAGCGAACCGTCGAGTGGTACGTCAGCCACGCCGACTGGTGGCGCCGGGTCAGGGCCGGCGAGTACACGGACTATTACCAGCGCCGCTATGGAGAACTGGAGAAATAGGCCTTACGCCTTGACGATGCGGGCCCGACGGTCATCCGCCGGAACGGCGGCCAGCGCGTTGCGTGTATCGACCACCAGGCGCGACGCCCGGGCCACGAGCTTCCAGTCCACCTTGGCGTGATGCGTCACCACGACGACGGCGTCCGTCTTGCCCAGACGCTCGGGCGTCAGATCCTCAGAACGGAGCGAAACGTCGTAGTTCCGCATGCTCGGGAAGACGGGCACGTGCGGGTCGTGGTACGAGACCCTTGCGCCCCGGTCGATCAGCAAGGTGATGATCTCCGCCGCGGGCGTTTCGCGCACATCATCGATGTCCGGCTTGTAGGCGAGGCCGATCACGAGAACATCGGCCCCGCGCAGGGCCTTGCCGTCGTCGTTGAGCGCCCCGGCCAGTCGCTCCACGACGTACGCGGGCATCGCGTGGTTGATCTCGCCGGCAAGCTCGATGAGCCGGGTGGGGCACCCGAACTCGTGCGCCTTCCACGTCAGATAAAACGGATCGATCGGGATGCAGTGCCCACCCAGCCCCGGGCCGGGGTAGAAGGGATGGAAACCGAAGGGCTTGGTCGCCGCGGCTTCGATCACGCGCCAGATGTCGATCCCCATGACCGCCAGGACGCCCTTGAGTTCGTTGACGAGGGCGATGTTGACGGCGCGGTAGATGTTCTCGAGCAGCTTGGCCGCTTCCGCGACCTCGGCGGACTCGACGAGCACGACGCGATCGACCGCGGCGGAAAGGAGCGCCTCCGCGACGCGAGTGCTTGTCTCGTCGATGCCGCCGAGCAGCCGCGTTATGGTGCGGGTGCTGACCCCCGGTCGTCCGGGATCCTCGCGCTCCGGGCTGAAGGCCAGGTAGAAATCGCGTCCGCACCGGAGGCCGGTCCGTTCGAGGATCGGCAGGCTGACGTCGCGCGTGGTCCCGGGGAAGCTCGTCGACGTGAGGACGACGAGCGCTCCGGGGTGCAGGGCCCCCGCGACGAGCTCCGTCGAACGCTCGACGTACGTCAGGTCGGGCTCGCGGTGCCGGCCCAGCGGAGTCGGTACGCAAATGACGAAAGCGTCGGCCGCTTTGAGGTCTCTCGGGTCGCACGTCGGCGTGAACCGCTTGGACTTTGCCAGTTCCTTGAGCCACTCCTCGCCGAGGTGCTTGAGATAGGCCTCGCCCTCTTTCAGCGACTCGATCTTGGAGGCATCGATGTCGTAGCCGATGACACGCATCCCCGAATCGTGCCACGCCCGGACCATCGGCAGCCCAACGTATCCGAGGCCGATGACGGCGACGGTGGCCTCCCTGGACTTGTACTTCGAGACCAGCCTGGACGCGTCGGGGCTCGAGTCGGACCGTTGGGTCATGGTGGCTCCGGCTGGGGTCGGCGAGTATAGAACGGCGGGAACGCGTGCACGGGACAACGCCGGTATGCTGGGGCGGCCGCCCGACCGGGCGGGACAGGAGACCCGCCTGATGTCAGCCGCTTATCGCACCGCGCCCGACCACACGCTGACCCGGATGCCCCCGGGTGTCCCCTACATCATCGGCAATGAACTGGCCGAACGCTTCAGCTTCTACGGCATGAAGGGGATCCTGACCGTCTTCATGACCCAGCACCTGCTGGACGCCTCGGGCGCCTCCGACGTCATGAGCGACGAGAAGGCCAAGGGCGTCTACCACCTGTTCACGGCCGCGGCGTACTTCTTCCCCATCCTCGGCGCGATCATCGCCGACGTCTTCTGGGGCAAGTACAAGACGATCCTCCTCATCAGCCTGATGTACTGCGTCGGGCACGGGTGCCTGGCATTGATGGACCTGGGCCCTGTGACCGGCCTGTGGGACATGAAGCCCCTGCTGTTCGCCGGCCTGATCTTCATCGCGATCGGAGCGGGCGGAATCAAGCCGTGCGTCTCGGCCAACGTCGGCGACCAGTTCGGTACCGGGAATAAGCGCCTCATTACTCAGGTTTTCAACTGGTTCTACTTCTCGATCAACCTGGGCGCCGCGGCGAGCAACATGCTGACCCCGGTCCTCCTGGTCAAGGTGGGCCCATGGGCGGCGTTCGGGCTTCCGGGCGTGCTCATGGCCGTCGCGACGTTCATTTTCTGGATGGGCCGCAAGAAGTTCGTCCATGTCCCGGCGAGCGGCTGGACGCGATTCAAGGACGAAGTTCTGAGCCGTGACGGCCTGAGAGCGCTCAGAAACCTCTCGCCTCTGTTCCTGATCTTCGTCCCGGTCTTCTGGGCGATCTTTGACCAGACGGGATCGGCCTGGGTGCTCCAGGCGGAGAGCATGGACCGCGACTTCCTCGGCATGACCTGGCTCGAGAGCCAGGTCCAGGTCGTCAACCCCGCCCTCATCCTGACCCTGATCCCCATATTCACCTACCTCATCTATCCCGCCATGGGCAAACTCTTCGACCCGACCCCCCTCCGCAAGATCGGGATCGGCTTTGTGCTGACCTGCGGCGCCTTTGCCATCTCGGCGCTGATCGAGATCGCCATCGCGAAGAAGTCGCCTGATGTCGCCCCGCAGCTCTGGGCCGCGATGGGCCAGAGCGGGCAGGCGCCGGAGAAGCTGAGCGAGATCGTCCGCCAGGCCCGGTCCATGAACTGGACTCCTGAAATGCTCGAGCCCTACCTCTCCCAGATGCCGAGTATCGGATGGCAGTTCCTTGCCTATCTCGTGCTCACATCGGCGGAGATCATGGTCTCGATCGTCTGTCTCGAGTTCGCCTACACCCAGAGCCCGCCGCGGATCAAGAGCTTCGTCATGGGCGTCTACTTGCTGGGCGTCTCGCTGGGGAACTTCGTGGTCTCGGGCGTCAACTTCTCGCTCGAAGCGATGAAGGACGAGGCCGGTCGCACGCCGCTCGAAGGAGCGAACTACTACTGGTTCTTCGCCGGGCTGATGGGCCTGACCACGGTGGTCTATGTCGTGTTCTCCCAGTTCTACAAGGGCCAGACCTTCATCCAGGGCGAATCGCCGGCGACGAGCCAGGAGGCCGCGGCGGAGGGACCCGACACGCGCTGACCCGGAGCCTCACAGCGGCAGAAGATGCGCCCCGGAGGCCGGGTGCGTGACAAAGACGGCACGCGCACCGGCCCGGCCGAGCGCCGACTCCAATACACCGACGGCCTCCGGCCGGCACAGAGCAACGATACATCCACCGAACCCGCCGCCCGTCAGTCGCGCGCCGAAAACGCCGGGAAGGCCGGACGCCGCGGTGACAAGCGCATCCAGTTCCTCGCAGGACACGCGGTAGTCGTCCCGCAGCGATACGTGGGATTCCGACAAGAGGCGTCCGACGTGCTCCAGGTCGCCGGACTCGAGAGCCGTCGCGGCGCTCAGGGTGCGGGCGTTCTCGGTGACGACATGCCGGACAAGCCGGTACTCGTCGTCGGAGAGGGCGCCGCGCCCGGATTCCAGCATCACGGGCGTCACGACACGGAGCAGGCCGACGCCCAGTTTCTCCGCGGCGGACTCGCATGAGCGGCGTCGTCGGGCGTACTCACCGGCAGCAAGATCATGCCGCACCCCCGAGTCGGCGATCACGATGGCGGCCGCTTCGGGCACCGGCACGGTCGTGGACTCGTGCGAGCGGCAGTCGATGAGCAACGCGTGCCCCTCCCGCCCCAGGACGGACACGAACTGGTCCATGATGCCGCACGGCACGCCCGCGTACTCGTGCTCGGCCCGCTGGCACAGGAGCGCCTTGGCGACGCCGTCGAGCCGTCGACCCGTTGCACCCTCGAGCATCGTCGCCGTCGCGACCTCGATCGCCGCCGAACTCGAAAGCCCCGATCCAACGGGGACGCTTGAGGCAAAGAGGATGTCGAGATTACCGATCTCGGGCCGGTCATTGAACAACTGAAACCCGGCCAGAACTCCTGCGGGGTAGGCATGCCACGAGCCACGAGCGACGGCGGACGTCGTCAACGGACGCCTCAGATCGAGCGTCCGCGTGTCGCCCATCTGATCGGAGTGCAACCGCGTCACGGCGGGGTCCGCCGCCGGCGCCCCCACCGCAACCGTCACGCGATCGAGAGCGATGGGCAGGACGAACCCGCCGCTGTAGT
>CAZMPE010000189.1:0-5739 GCA_964567955.1 uncultured Phycisphaeraceae bacterium
CGCGCCGGCAATGTGGGCCCACCGGATCGGCGCGAGCAAACCCCGGTTATAGTCGCGGGCCTTGCGGAGTTCGGATGACCTCATGCAGAGTGTCCGCCCTGACAACGCCGGCGCGCCCCCGCCGGATCAACCCGGCCATCGCCGGGGCTTCCGGCTCGGCGCGGCCGTGCTGGTCGCGCTGTGCCTCGTAGTCTATCTGCCCGGATTCTTCTCGCTGCCGCCGATCGATCGCGACGAATCCCGCTTCGCGCAGGCGAGCCGGCAGATGCTTGAATCGCGGGATCCTTCCGGGTGGATTGTGCCGCGCGTCCAGGACAGGGCACGCCTGAACAAGCCGCCGCTGATCTACTGGCTGCAAGCGGGCGCGGCGGGTGTGCTGACGGCGGGGCGGCCGGAGGCCGACGCGATCTGGATGTACCGGGTGCCGTCGCTGATCGCGGCGATCCTCGCGGTGGTGCTGACCTGGCGAATCGGGGCGTCGATGTTCGACGCGAACACGGGGCGGCTCGGCGCGGCGCTGCTTGCGGTCTGCCCGGTGGTGGCGTGGGAGGCGCGGCAGGCACGGGCGGACATGGTGCTGCTGGCGGTCACGACGCTGGCGATGCTGGCGCTGTGGCGCGTGTACGAGCGATCGGCGGTCTCCGATCAACCCGGTTGGCGATGGCCCCTGACGTTCTGGGCGGCGGTCGGGCTGGGGATCATGACCAAAGGACCGATCACGCCGCTGGTGGCGCTGCTGTGCGTGCTGTCGGTGTGCGTGCTGTCGGGGAGGTGGCGTTGGATCGTGCGATTGCGGCCGTTCACCGGAGTGGTCGTGGCATTCGTCATCGTTGCGCCGTGGGTCATCGCGGTGGGGCGCGAGGTCGGCTGGGACATCTACTTGAACACGATCAGCGACGAAGTCTTCGGGCGTACTCTCGCGCCGAAGGAGGGGCACTCGGGCCCGCCGGGGTATCACACGCTGCTGCTCGCCGCGCTCTTCTGGCCGGGGTCGCTGCTCACGGCGCTGGCGATCGGGCGGGCGGTAGGGGGGGCTTGGCGGCGCGGGACGGCTCATCCGGCGACGATGTTCTGTGTGGCGTGGATCGTGCCCGCGTGGATCGTCTTTGAACTGGTGCGGACAAAGCTGCCGCACTACACGCTGCCGATGTACCCGGCGATCGCCATTCTGAGCGCCCGGGCTGTTCTGGAGTGCGAGGCGGGGCTTGTACCGTGGGTGCGCGGCCGCGCGGCCAGATGTGGTTTTCTCGCGTGGCTGTTGATCGGGCTCGGCGCCATCGGGCTTGTGTTCGGGCTGCTGCTGCTGTCGATCGTGAAACGGTTTCATGACGGCGCGGGGATGATCGGGACGGTTCTGCTCATTGCCTTTGGCGTTGCGGCGCTGGTTGTGGCCGTCCGCAACGTGACGCTCGCGCGGGCACATCTTCGGGGCGGCCGGATTCTCCGGGGCCAACTCGCGGGAGTGCTGGTTTCCGCCGTGCTGCTCGTCGTGTTCACGCAGTTCGGTGCGCCGCCGCTGGTGAATATCAGCGAAGACCTGACGACGCTCATGCGTGTGAATGACCGCGAGCCGCCCCGCCCGATCGCGGCGGTGGGGTACCACGAGGACAGCCTGGTGTTTCTGACGCGCGGGCGTGCAAAGCGGATTGACGCCGCGGAACTGGGAGTCTGGCTGGAGGGCAACCCGGACGGCCTCGTGGTGCTGCCGAAGGACGACCCGCGCGTGCCGGAGCTCAACCCGCTCGGGTACGTGATCGGGTTCAACTACTCGCGGGGCCGGTACGAGGAACTGCTGCTCGTGGAGCGCCGGCCGTGACCGGGCCCGCACAGGGACCGGATGGGCCGGCGGCATTCGGGCTGCTCGTCATTGACAAGCCGTTCGACCTGACGTCGATGACGGTGTGCCGCGCGGTGAAGCGGCGGTTGATCGCCGGCGGCTCGCCCAAGAAGGTCAAAGTGGGTCACGGCGGGACGCTCGATCCCTTTGCGACCGGAGTCGTCGTGGTGCTCGTGGGGAAGGCGACGAAGCTGTGCGATCGGGTCATGGCGGGCGCCAAGCGCTATGTCGCCGAGGTCGACCTGTCGAGGACGAGCGATACGGACGACCTGGAGGGCGACCTGACAACCGTTGACGTTTCCCGGCCGCCGCCGCGTGAGGAGGTCGAGGCGGCGTGCCGGACTTTCGTCGGGACGATCGAGCAGCGCCCGCCGGCGCATTCGGCGATCTGGGTGGCGGGCGAGCGCTCCTACAAGCTCGCACGCGCGGGGAAGAACCCCGTGTTGCCGTCGCGCCCTGTCGTGGTCCATTCCATCGACGTGCTGCGGTATGAGTGGCCGCGCATCGGGCTGGATGTGCGGTGCGGCAAGGGGACGTACATCCGCAGCCTGGCGCGTGATCTCGGCGTCGCGCTCAAAACGGGCGGCTTGCTCAGCGCGTTACGCAGGACGGAAGTGGGGCCCTTTACGATCGATAAGGCTGTGCCGCTCGATTCGCTGCCGGAACGGCTGGAACGCGGCGAGCTGCTCGATCCGACCCTCTTCGCGTTGTGAGGTTCATCCCGCGAGCACGGCGCGAAAGCGTGCGGCGATGGCGGGGTCCTGTGCGGTCCAGACGAGGCGGTCCTCGGTCACCATGACCAAGATGCCGAGGTCGCGGCAGCGGAGTGTTGCCGCGGGGCTCGAGGCGATAGTCCCGGGCAGATCGGTGTGACGGGTCTCCAGATTGCGTGGGCGGCCGTCGGGCTGTTCGAGCACGATGTGCTTCTCGCCGAGTTCGGCGAGGGCGCCGGCGAGCCGGATAGAGGCTTCGGCGGTGGTTGAGCCGGGGACCACTCCTGTCAGGTCAGGCGGCATCAGTTCGAGGGGCTGTGCCGGTCGGCATCCAGAGTTCGGCGGGGTCTTGTCCGTCGCAGGCGCGGCGCATGAGGAGGTAGAGGGTGGTCGAGGCGCAATGGAAGTAGCTGACGAAATAGGCGGTCCCCAGGAGACCAACGAGGCTGGTCCAGAACCGTACGATCCGCGAGGAATAAGCGGCGCTGCCTGTGAGTGCGGGCTCCATTTGTTCGTTCAATATGGCGGTGGCCGTCTCGCCGGCGAACAGCGACGCGGAGTACGCCGCGAACCAGACCACCGAATCCGTGGCCCAGAAGGCGATACGCACCGCGATGATTCCCAGCGCGACGAGGATGATCGCGTACCCCACGAGCCGGAGCGGCTTGCTCAAGACGTAGGCGTAGGCGCGTCCGATGGCGTCGATGCCGTCGGAGCCCTCGCAGGCCACGGCCGGGACCAACATGGGGAATCCGATCGCGTACGCCGCGACGAGGACGACGAGGACCGCCGCGACGGCCAGGGCGAGGGAGTACAGGATGGCGCCCAGGACATTGACCCAGGGCAAGCTGAAGAGAGCCCAGCCGGCGACGGCGAGCCCGAGCACCATGATCACGGCAAGGATGACGGGCCCGAGGACGGCGAGGATGACCGAGCCCTTTCTCGTCCAGGCGAAGTTGCGGCCCTCGGCCCAGGGGATGAGGACGCCTTGGGAGAAATCGGCGGCCGCCATCCGGGCGATGGCGCATCCGCCGATCGACCAGACCGCCAGTGTCAGAAAGACAACAAGGCTGGTGTTGAGGACATGCTCGCGGAAGAGCTGAAAGACCCGGGCCACGAGGAGCATCGCAGCGAGCACGACGCCCCAGAGCTGGTCCAGGATTGACCCGCTGCCGGTGTCATACAGGCCGGTGAACGCGTTGCTCGCGGCGGTCGACCAGGTGTCGCCGCTCCACAGTTCGGGGGCGCGCCAGATCAACTCGGTCAGGACCACGATGAGGAGCGCGATGAAGAGCCTCCCCGGCAGGACGGCGAGCCCCGGGGCACGGAGCAGGCGCGGCCAGTACAACCCGGAAAGGAGTTCGCTCAATCCCGGGCCGATATCGCGTGCCGGTCGTTGGGCCGCGGCGTCACTCGGTTCGGTTCCCTTGGTCGTCATGGGGTCTCCCGTGGAAGAAACCGGCGGGGAGGAACAACGAACAAGCCCCCGCACGGCGACAGCGTAACGCGCCGGAGAGACTTGTGCGGGGCCCGGTCCGGGCGGGGTCGAGCCTGTATGATCCGGCGGCGGGGCGTTGGACTGGAGGTCCACGTTCCCCGGCCGCTCGGCGGGTGAGACCCGGCCCGGCATTCAAGGGGATTCCACTATGACCTGGATCGCTGCGGGGATCGTGACGCTCTTGTTCCTGGTGGTGCTGTTCTGGTTCATCGGCATGTACAACATGCTCGTGCGCCGGCGGATCGACTGCGACAATGGCTGGTCGCAGATCGATGTTCAACTCAAGCGCCGGTACGACCTGATCCCCAACCTGGTGGAGACGGTCAAGGGCTACGCGAGCCACGAGAGCGGAACGCTGGAGGCGGTCATCGCGGCCCGCGGGCGGGCCGTCGCCGTGACCAGTGACGCCGCGCACGCCCAGCAGAAGGCCGCGGCCGAGAACATGCTGACGCAGGCGCTGGGCCGGCTGATTGCGATCGCCGAGGCGTACCCGACGCTGAAGGCCGACGCGAACTTCGCGAAGCTGCAGGAAGAGCTGGCGAGCACCGAGAACAAGATCGGCTTCTCGCGTCAGCACTTCAACGACACCGTGGCCCGGTACGAAGAGTCGCGTCAGACGTTCCCGACGAACATCGTGGCGGGCGCGTTCAACTTCGAGAAGCGCGAGTACTTCAAGATCGACGAAGAGGCGGTCCGGGAGGCGCCCAAGGTGAAGTTCACGTGACCGGGGGTCCATCCGACGGGGCCCCGCGGGGGAGCGGGTCGCTCTTGGAGCGGGCGGGGGAGCAAACGCGCGAGCGGGTGCGTGCCCTGCCGGGGAACCTGACGTACCTCGATCTGATCCGTCGGAATCGACGGCAGAGCGTCGTGCTCATCGTCGCGATGGTCCTTCTGGGCGTGGCGATCGGCGGGGTCATCGCGGCGGCGCTTGCGGTGTACGGCGGCGCGACCGCCGAGCAGCTGGCCCCGTCGGTCGCGGTCGGCGCGGCGGTTGCGCTGGTGGTGGCGCTCATCGGGACAATGTGGAGTTGGTTCGGCGGCGCGTCGGCGATCCTGAGGATGTCCGGGGCGCAGGAAACCACCAAGGAGATGGACCCGGAACTGTTCAACGTCGTGGACGAGGTTCGACTTGCCGCGGGGCTGCCGATGCCCCGCGTGTTCCTGATCGGCGACAGTGCGATGAACGCGTTCGCCACCGGGCGCGACCCGGCGCACGCGGCGGTGGCGATCACGGTCGGGCTTCGCGGCAAGCTGACGCGGGATGAACTGCAGGGCGTGATGGCGCACGAAATGGCCCATGTGCGTCATCTCGACATCAGGTTCGCGATGCTGATGGCGACAATGGCGGGGCTGATCGTCTTTGCGTGCGACGCGTTCCTCCGAATGGCGTTCTATGGGGGGCGGGGCGGCGCACGCCGCTCTGGCGGGAAGCAGGGCGGGGGCGCGGTCATCGTGTTGATCGTGATTGCCTTGGTGCTGGCCGTGGTCGCCCCGCTGGTGGCGCGGTTCATCCAGATGGCGTACAGCCGGAACCGCGAGTACCTGGCCGATGCGGGGGCGGTCGAGTTGACCCGCAACCCAGAGGGACTGGCGTCGGCGCTGCAGAAACTGGCCGATGATCATGAGCCCCTGGTGGACACGGCCAACCGCGGGACGGCCCACATGTACATCGTCAATCCGCTCCGCAAGAT
>CAZMPE010000190.1:0-872 GCA_964567955.1 uncultured Phycisphaeraceae bacterium
GAGCGAACTCGGATTCCAGATCGCCGAGGCCCTCGCCGGCGCGTGCCGCGAGCTCGGCCTTGCCTGCATCTTCAAGGCCTCGTTCGACAAGGCCAACCGCTCGAGCATCAACTCCGCGCGCGGCCCGGGCATGGAGCGCGGCCTCGAATGGCTCGGTCGCATCCGCCAGGAACTCGGTGTTCCGGTGACGACCGACATCCACGACGCCTCGCAGGCCGAGCCGGTCGCGCGGGTCGTCGATCTGCTGCAGATCCCCGCCTTCCTGTGCCGCCAGACCGACCTGCTGATGGCCGCCGGCCAGGCGGCGTCCCAGCACGACCGCGCGATCAACGTCAAGAAGGGCCAGTTCATGTCCCCCGCCGAGATGGGCGGCGCCGTCCGCAAACTGGCGGAAGCCGGCTGCGAGAACGTGATGCTCACGGAGCGCGGCACAACCTTCGGCTACGGCCGGCTCGTCAACGACTTCATCGGGCTCGGCGATCTGATGGAGCTCGGCGGGCGGGCGCCCGTCTGCTTCGACTGCACGCACTCGACCCAGCAGCCGGGCACGGGCGAGCAGACCGGCGGAAGGCCGGAGCGGGCTCCGCTGCTGGCGCGGGCCGCCACCGCCGCGGGAGTGCACGCACTGTTCATGGAGTGCCACCCCGAACCCAGCAAGGGCCTGAGCGATTCGAGCACGATGCTGCGGTTGGATTCGATCCCCGGCCTGCTCAAGCAGATCCGGGCCATTCACGCGGCGCTGGCCTGAATCAGTTCAGGTACGACGGGCGTGGCGTCTTGGGGTCGGTCGGGACGACGTGGACCTTGCGACCGCGGACGACCACCAGGCCGTGCCCGATGGAGAACAGCGTGTCGTCCTTGCCGCGACGGAC
>CAZMPE010000190.1:882-5736 GCA_964567955.1 uncultured Phycisphaeraceae bacterium
GGAAGCCGGCCTCGAACGGGCGGCCGACCTGACGCACGATGATGGAGCCGGGCTGGGCCGTCTCGCCGCCGTAGAGCTTCACGCCGCGGTACTGCGGATTGGAGTCGCGCCCGTTCTTGGTCGAGCCCTGTCCCTTTTTGTGTGCCATGGCGGGGTCCTCGTCGGCCGCGGGGGTCAGCCCCGGGGCGGGGACGATAGGGCTTTCCTAACGCATAATCCAGCGCTTGGCCTGCAGCTCCAGGGGCTCGTCGGACCGGGGGTCCAGCTCGCCGGGGACGCGGTACTTCATTTCCAGCGTCTTGCGGAGGGTGAACTTGGTCTTCTCGGTGGTGCCGGGCTTGTTGACCTCGACCGTGGCCGTTTCGCCGCTGAAACCCGCGGCAAAGACGACGATCTGTTCGAGTTTGAGGTCGTTGGCGGGCCAGACGACGAGGAAGTCCTTGGCGTTCTCCTTGCCCTGCAGGAGGGTGCCGACGACGCGGATCTGGTCCATCAGGAAGGGGCTCTCGAGGTTGTCCAGAATCGTCCGTGTAACCTCAACCGGGACGTCCCGACCGGACCGAAGGATCTTGCCTTCGTCCGTGGCCAACTCGACCGACGGGGCGAAGAGCAGATCCACGCCCGTGTTGTTGATGACGGTGAACGTCGTGTAGAAGTACGTCCGCGGCCCGACGCCCGGCACCACCACCGAGGCCAACCGCAAGTCGCCTTCCTTGACGTCCAGCTGCCAGCGCTTGGGGACCGGGGCCGGCTCCGGACCGGCGTGGGCCGGGGCCGCCAGCCAGGCCGTCGCACCGATCAGGGCGGCCAGGACGGCGAACGCCGCGAGGCGGGCCCGGTGCATGGGTTGAACGACGGGGCTGTTGTGGTTCATCCGGGGTCTCCAGCGTGGGTCGAGCCCGCTAGTCTACAGCACCGGCGGTACAGGTCAACGCGGGCCGGGCTGAGGGCGCAGGCTTGAGCGAGACGGGACATCAGGCGGGGTCGGTGAAGCCGGCGTCGCCGTCGGCCGCGATCCGCATCCCACGCGATCTGGACCTCTCGGCCGCCTCCCGGCTCGTCAGCGACGCGGCGGGCCCCAGGAACCAGGCCGCCAAGCGGCTCGTGGCATCCGCGGGCCTGCACGGGATCGATTTGTCCCTGATGTGGGGGACGGTGAACCGAGCGCCGGATGGACGGCCGACCAAGGTCCGGCAGGTCTGCCTGGCGATCCCCGGGGCGGGCAGGACGGCGATGCTCATGATCTCCGGCCCGCAGGAGCCCGGCGCGGCCCCCGCGGCCCGGCAGCAGGAGGAACGCGTCCTGGCGATCGAGGAGGCCTGCCGCTTTCTCGCGGGCGGCCGGACGAACGGGCGTGGTCCCGAGGTCTGTCTGGCGCAGGCGTTGCCCGAGCCCAACGAGCCGTGGGCGGTCGAGGCGTTCGTCGGCGCGGGCTTCACGCGCCTGGGCGAGCTGGCGTACATGCGCCGGCGGCTGCCCGGCGAGCCGCTCGACGATGTGACGGAATGGCCGGCGGGGATCACGGTGCGCAACGTCCGCTCGGTCGGAACAGGCGAGCCCGAGCGGGCCCTGCTGATCCGCGCGCTGGAGCGGACCTACGAGGACACGCTGGATTGCCCGGGGCTGTGCGGTCTGCGCGAGACGACGGACGTGCTCGAATCGCACCGCGCGACGGGCGAATGGGACGGGAGCCGGTGGTGGCTGGTCTTCGACGGCGACGAGCCGCACGGCTGCGTGCTCTTGAGCCATTGCCCCGAGCAGAGGTCGGTCGAACTGGTCTACCTCGGGCTGTCCAAGCGCTTGCGCGGGAAGGGTTTGTCGCGTCGGCTGCTGTCGATGGCGATCGCGCGCCTGGGCGACATCGACGCGGACCACGTGGCGTGCGCCGTGGACACACGGAACGCGCCGGCGATACGCCTGTACGAGTCGCTGGGATTCGCGACGGCGACGTCGCGGGTCGCGCTCGTGCGAGCCCTGTAGCCAACCGACAGCACCCGCCCGGCGCGCCCGTTCCGGAAGCCGCGGCGGCTCCGGTGTTTGGGCGCGCGCGTCCGAGTTATGCACCGAGTATGCCCATCGGACGCGGTCGGTTGCGGCGCGGATTTTTTTCATGCGGTTTGCCCCGTGCGAAGCCGCATGTATCGGCCCCGCGGGGCGCACCGCGCGTGAATTGCCCGTTGCTTCGCGGGACCAGCGCGGATACTTTTCCCCCCGCTCGGCCAGGGAGCGGCCGACGGACCTGTTCAACCACGCCGGTTGCTTTTCCGGCGACAGCATCGAGACCGAGACGGCCTGAGTCACACCGGCGGCGGCGCCGTGGGTGTGCGCACCGGCGGGTCGGGTCTTGAGGGTTGGATCGCCCGAGTGCGAATGGATTCGGTGGCGGGGCTCCGGGGAGCGGAGCCGGAAGGAGCGCAGTCCTCGCACGGGAAGGCGATGCACGTGACGACGATCCCTCGTGGAACGGAACGGAATGACGACGCGGGGCGCGGAGCGGTCGGGCGCATCCTGTCTCGCCTGTCGAGCGATGTCGGGCCCGAGCGCTACGCACGCTATTTCGAACGCCAGACGCGCGTCGACTTCGACGGCGGTCGGCTGGACGTCACCGTGCCGTCGGGGTTCGTCGCGGACCTGATCGGCCGCCGGTTCGGCGATTCGCTGCGTCGCGCGGCGAGCGCGGAGATCGCCGGCGAGCCGCGGGTCGAGGTCGCGATCCGCGTGGACCGCGGCGCGTTCGGTGCGACGCCCGGAGCGCCCAAGGCCCGGCCGACTCGTGCCGCGGCGCGCAGCGCGCCGGCGAGCCGCCACCGGCTCGACGACTTTGTGGTGGGCGAGTGCAACCGGATGGCCTTCGACGCGGCGCAGCGGATCGGCGAGCCCGACTGCCCGCGCACGCTCAGCCCGCTGTTCATCTACGGCGCGTGCGGGATGGGCAAGACGCACCTGCTCCAGGGCATCAGCGGGATGTGGCGCGAGCGCGATGCGCGGGCCCGCGTCCGCTACACGACCGCCGAGTCGTTCATGAACGAGTACGTGGCGGCGGTCCGCTCCGGACGGCTCGACTCGTTCCGCGCCGGCGTGCGGGCGCTGCACCTCCTGTGCATCGACGACGTGCAGTTCCTGGCCAACAAGTCGGGGACGCAGAACGAACTGCTGCACACCTTCGACGCCATCAACCTCGACGGGGCGCGGGTCGTGCTCGCCTCCGACGGGCACCCGCGGCAGATCCGGCAGATGAGCGCGGCGCTGGTCTCTCGCTTCATGTCGGGGATGGTCGTCCGGCTCGACCCGCCCGACGCCGCGCTGCGCGGCCGGATCGTCCGCCGCCTGGCCGAACGGCGCGGGCTGAAGATCGACGAGGCGGGCGCGGCGTGCATCGCGGCGTCGTTCGGCGACGGGCCGGCGGGATCGGTGCGGGACCTGGAGGGCGCGCTGACGCGGGTCGAGGCGCTGACGCGGCTGCTGCCGGAGTTCGCGGGCGCCGACGGGCGCGAGATCGGGCTGGTGCTCGTGCGCAAGGCGCTGGGGATCGGCGAGCCCGACATGGCCGACGGCTCGCGACGCCCGCGCCGGCCGATCCGCATCCACCAGATCATCGAAGAAGTCTGCCGCACGCTGCGGATCGAGACGGGCGAACTGATGGGTCGCGGCCGGCACCGGCGGGTGGTGCTGGGGCGTTCGCTGGTGGCGCACCTGTGCCGCGAGATGACGACGCACAGCTACCCCGAGATCGCGCGGGCGATGGGGCGGCCGAGCCATTCGACGATCGTGACGGCCCGGTCGCGGATGGTGGAGCAGATCGCCGCGGGCAAGCCCTCGGGCCTTGGCGCCGAGGTCGGGGCGGAACTGGCCGGGCTGTCGCTCAAGGACCTGGCCGAACATCTGAAGCACTCCGTGATCCGCGCGGCGGGCGACGGACGCTGAACTCACAGAGCCCTGGACGGATTCGGGCCCGAACGCCGCCGGAAACCTCCCCGGCGGCGTTTGTTTTGAAGTGGCAAAGTGGCAAAGTGGCAGAGTGGCAGAGTGGCGAAGTGGGATGGACAGCGCCCCGCAAAGTGGCGGGTTTGAGAGGGTGGCGGGACGGGTAGGAACAGGCCGGAGGCCTATGCCACCGGAGCCAAGAACCGGAGCCAGGAGTCACGGAGCGGGGCCGGCTCGGGAGAGAGGTGTCGAGGTGTCACGCAGTCGAGGTGTCGAGGGGAGAGTCGCCCCGGATGACACCCATGCGCACGGATGAAGAGAAGAGGGAGGGACGGAGAGAGTTGGGGCGTGTGCGGCGTGTCGCCCGTGCTTTCCATGGCGCGGCGGGGGCACAGCGCACGACGCACCGAAGCGGTGCGTAGTGGCACCCGGCGAGCAGTTCGTGCGCGCCGACCCGAACCTAGAGTTGGTGCGTACTGGTTGGCGGGAGCAAACCCGAATGTCACCACCATCGATTGCCTCGTACCGCGCCGGCGCAAGAGTCGCCGGTGCGGTTGTCGGCGCATCGGCCATGATCGTGTTGATGTACGCCCTGGCGCCGAGAGACGAGTTCGGAATGCCGGTCGGCGCGTTTGCTGGGGCGCTGAGGATCGGAGCATTTGCGGTTCTGGCGGCCGGAACATGGCTGGCCTTCCGGCGACCGGCCTCGCGATGGGGAGCGGCGAGTCGGGCGGTAGGGGTGGCGATCGCCGGGGCTGCCGGTCTGCTGATCATTGAAGTTGTGGTGTGGAGCATTCGACTCGCGCTTGTCACCGCCTGAGAGGCGGCGGTTGGGCCGCTCCATCGCGGTTCGAACCGATCGAATACCATGGCCCCGACATGCCACACCGCGAGATCCCGCTGAGCCGTCCGGACATCACCGATCTGGAA
>CAZMPE010000191.1:0-3172 GCA_964567955.1 uncultured Phycisphaeraceae bacterium
GCTGCCAGGGCGTTTCCTCGGGGTTCAGCGAGCACCACCTCCGGCCCTCGGTGACGAGCCCCGACTCCCCGATGCACTCGATGATCGGCTCGTAGAGTGACGGGGCGACGGACAGATAGAACAGCAGGTTGCACAGGCCGCTGGCCCGCGCCACACCCGCCTTGCCGCCCAACTCGGCCAGGCGCTCGCCAAGGGGCGCGTAGATTTCAGGCTTTGCGGCGTCGCCCTCGAAATAATGGAGCCGTTGGGCGAACCTTGCCCAGGCCCCGGCGTCCACAGTTTCGCCGGAGTGTTCCTTGAGGGAGGCCAGCATCTTGTCGCGGAACTGGTCGTCCGACATCGGGGTCCGGGAGACCCCGAGCACGGCAAACCGCTCGGGGAGCGCGGTCGGGCCGGTTCGGCGCGACATCTCGTAGAGCGAGGGAATGAGCTTGCGGTGGGTCAGGTCTCCCGATGCGCCGAAGATCACGAGGATGCACGGATCGGGAACGGAATGCAGGGCCGTCATGCGGTAAGGATACCGATTCCGCGGATGGGCTCGCGGCACGGGTAGCACGGCTCCGCTCGGGCCCCGATCCGGCCTATGTTCAGACGGTGCACGACGCCCCTCGCATCATCGACGCCAACGCCAATCGGGCCCGCGAGGCCCTGCGGGTGATGGAGGACGTCGCCCGGTTCGCTCTCGACGATGCGGAGTTGTGCGAGCGACTCAAGACGATGCGCCACGAACTGCGGTCCGCCCTCGGGCCGGTCGACCGGGGAAGACTCCTGGCCAACCGCGACATCGACGCCGACGTCGGCACGACCATCTCGACACCCTCCGAGGGATCCCGGCGCGGGCTCCGCGATGTGGCCTGCGCGGCCGCGGCGAGGCTGACCGAGTCGCTGCGCGTGATCGAGGAGTGCCTCAAGATCGGAACCGAGATGGGTGCCGACCGGCCCGCCGCGATGATCGAACGGCTGCGGTACGAGGCGTATTCGGTCGAGCGGCCGTTGATTCTTGCACTGGGCTCGGGGAGGGCCCGGCAATGGCGGCTGTGCGTGCTGCTCACCGAGTCACTCTGCGTCCATCAGAAGTGGGAGGCCGTTGCGGAGGCATCGATCGCGGGGGGCGCCGATTGCATTCAGCTGCGCGAGAAGACCGCCGAAGCCGGTGACCTTCTGGCTCGTGCCCGCCGGCTGGTCGCCATGGCCCGATCGGCGGGGGCCGGGGGCCCCGACGTCGTCGTCAATGATCGGCCGGACATCGCGCTCCTGGCGGGGGCCGACGGAGTCCATCTCGGCCAGTCCGACCTGTCCGTCATCGAAGCTCGCCGGATCGTCGGATTCGACCTGCTGATCGGCGTCTCGACCGCGGATCTCGACCAGGCCGGGCGGGCGGTTCGGGACGGGGCCGACTATTGCGGCGTTGGACCGATGTTCCAGACCGGCACGAAACCGGCCGTCCGGGTCCGTGGCCCCGAGTACCTCACGGACTACCTCGCGGACCATCGCCTGCGGGATTGCCCGCACCTGGCGATCGGCGGGATCGACCCGGGCAACGCGGGATGCCTCGCCGAGCGCGGGTGTCGCGGCGTCGCGGTGTCGTCCTGCGTCTGCGGCTCGCGGGATCCCTCCCAGGTCTGCCGCGACTTGTTGCGCGCGTTGTCCCCGGCGGCGTCCGTCGGAACGTAGACTGGCGGGATGCCACTCGTCTTCAAGCAGCGTGTGCTCCCCAACGGTCTGCGCGTGATCGCGGAGTGCAACGACGACGCGCACTCGGCGGCGTGCGGCTTTTTTGTTCGCACCGGCGCGCGGGACGAAACACCCGAGATCATGGGCGTGAGCCACTTCCTCGAACACATGATGTTCAAGGGGACGGCCGAGGATCTGAACCGGGGGTTCGACGAGATCGGAGCCCGGAACAACGCATTCACGTCCGGCGAGCTCACCTGTTTCTATGCGCATGTGCTTCCCGAGCACATGGATACAGCGATCGGCCTGCTCGGGAGGATGATGCGACCGGCGCTCCGGCAGGACGACTTCGACCGTGAGAAGCAGGTGATCCTCGAAGAAATCGCCATGTACAAGGATGAGCCCTTCTGGGTGCTGTTCGAGGAATCCGTGCAGCGGCACTACCGCGATCATCCGCTCGGATTCCGCGTCCTCGGGACGAAGGAGTCGATCACGCCGCTCGAACGCGACAGCATGGCGACCTACTTCGACGCTCGCTACTCCGCCGACAACACCGTGGTCGCCCTCGCGGGCAGACTGGATTTTGACGCCTGCGTGGGCCGCATCGCCGAGCTCTGCGGATCCTGGCGACCGACTCGGGTCGGGAGGGATCGTGCCCGACCGGCGGTCGGCGGCGGCACGTTCGTGATGAAGGACAAGAAGGTCACGAGGGCCTATCTCATCGGTCTCGCCGCGGCGCCCGCGATGGAAGACGAACGCCGGTACGCGGCGATGCTCCTGTCTCAGGTACTGGGCGCTGCGGACAACAGCCGGCTGCACTGGGCGCTCATCGAGACGGGGCTGGCCGAGGAGGCGCAGGCCGGGTACGAGCCGCGCGACGGCGCGGGCGACTTCTACGTGTTCGCGGCGGGCGATCCGGAACGGGCGGACGAGATCTGGAACGTGATCCAGAGGGAGACGAGCATGCTGCTGGACTCCGCCACGGAGGACGATCTTGCGCGGCTGCGGAGCAAACTGGCCACCGCGGTGACACTGGGAGGCGAACGCCCCGCCGACGGGATGCAGCGCATCGGCCGCCAATGGCTCTATCTCAACAGCTATGCCTCGCTCGACGCGGAGCTGGAAAGGATCAATCGGGTAACACTGGCCGACCTGAGGGCCGTGGCCGAGGCCTTCCCGCTGATGCCGACGACGGCGGGTCGGCTTCTTCCGGCGGATTGAGGCCGCCTAGGCCGCGGCGCGGGCCACGAAGCTGCGCACGCAGTTTCCGCCCGAGGCGATCGCCGCGTCGAGGGCCATCCACGCCGCTCGCATCAACTGCGTTGATGTCGTGATCGATGTCCGCCGTCCGATCGGGTCGACGGCCGCCACGCCGATGCTGGCCGTCACATGCCCGGTCACACCCTTCCAGCCTCTGGAGGCGGTCTCGATGCTCGTCCGCAGTTCCGCGGCCGCGTTCATGCGGATCATCTTGCGCTCGTCGATGCGCTTCTCGAGG
>CAZMPE010000191.1:3182-5705 GCA_964567955.1 uncultured Phycisphaeraceae bacterium
CGCGTTCACCGCGGTCGACAGTTCGGCGCCAGGAACGACGACGAGGAAGGAGGCGTCGTCCCGGCGGCCGATGACGGCGTGAAGAGGCTCAAAGCGCCTGCGGATGAGGATCGCGGTCTCGACGATGGCGGAGTCGGCCGACTCGGTCCCGACGGCTGTAATGAGTTCAGGAAAATGATCGATGGCGATGATCAGCGCGGACACGGGCCCGTTGGCGACACGGAGCGCTTCGGCAATCCGCCGCTCGATCTCGCGCGTGCCCAGGACGCCCGTCAGTGGGTCGGCGCTCTCGGCCAGCAGGTGACCGAGTTCCGAGCCATTGGCGCGGTGCTCGGGCGTCCCCTCGCCCATCTCGGCGAGCTGCCGGCGGGCCTCGGTCAGGATGGCTTCCGCGTCGGCGTAGACGCCGGTGTTCAGCTTGAAGAGCGAAGTCAACTCGCGAGTGGCCGCCGCGATCTTTGTCAGGAGCTGGTCCGCCTCGTCGGTCGAGATGGAGAACCAACTCGCGGCTTGTTCGCGGAACTGCTGCAGGGCCGGAGCGGCGTCCTTGTCGGTCAGCACATCATGGACGATGTTCCCGAGGGCGACGAACCGGACAAGGTCGGCGAACTCCTTCGGGGCCGCGGCCGGGCGATCGTGGAACCGGACGGGGACGACGATCTCCTCCGGCATCCGCCAGCGCTCGACGAGCGCCGCGCCGACTTCGGCGTGGTTCACATCGAGATCGGCCGTCTCCAAGCGCGCGAGGTCATAGTGGCGCCGTCCCGCGCTCTGGACGATCCGGCCGTACCGGTCGCCCAAGGACTGAAAGAGGGCCATCATCCCGATGTCCTGAAACAGCCCGCCGAGGAATGCCTCGTCCGAGTGCCCGCGCCCGACATGGTCCGCGATGCACTTGGCTCCAACAGCTGAGTACAGGCCGCGGCGCCAGTAGGAGACGAGATCGAATCCCTTTTTCTCGGTCGACATCGCGGCGATCAGCGAGAAGCTGAGCACCAGGCTCTTCACGGTGGAGAGCCCGAGCAGGACCAGGGCCTGGTTCACCGTGGCGCACCGCCGACGGAGGCCGTAGAAGCTCGAGTTGACGGTCCTGAGGACCTTGGCCGAGAGCGCCTGGTCGTGCGAGATCAGCCGCGCGAGTTCATCCATCGAGACGTCCCGCCGCTGCGTCAACTCCAAAACGCGGACGGCGACCGCGGGGAGGGACGGGAGTGCCGGACAGCGCAGGATGAGTTCGAGGGTCTCGGACTTCATGGGTGTCCCTGAATGCGACAAAACGACCGTGCGCCCCCGGCGCGGTGTTGGCCATGTATCGGATGAATCTGCCGGGTTTATGAGTCGGGGTCACCGGATGGGGGGAGTCCCGGAGCGCCACGCCCCCCAAAGAACGCCCCCATCCCCGGAAGGTCCTTCCCGAGGTTTTCGCGGACGAAACTGGCCAGGAGCCTGGACGCACGCGTGATCGCCACGTCCGAAAACCTCCCGGCGAGCCCGGCCGATGCCTTGTCCGCCTCCAGGGCGCGAAGGACACTCAGCGTCTCGGAGCGCACGCGCCAAACCAGTCCGTCGTAGCTGCGCGGCTCGCCCGCCGCCCGATCGACCGTGAACCCGCCCAGCATCGGCGAGAAAGCGTAGGTCACGGCGCGCGGGATCGGGTCGCCGCCGGCCACATCGCGCTCGAGTTCAGGGCGGTAGCCCGTCTCGGAGAGGTTGGACCACTGGAAGCGGAGCACGGCCAGTCTGTCGCCCTTTGGACCCTGAGCGCCGCCGAGGCAGCCGAGGGTCTCCACAAGATCGTCGAACAGCAGCGGGTGCGGATCGCGCTCGGTCAGTGTGTGCTGCACCAGGTCGAGGATGAACATCGCGCTGTAGAACGCGGACAGCGAACGTCGGACGCGTGGGAAGGGCTCGCGAAGATCCCAGGCGGTGAGCGTCGCAAGGCTCAGGCTCGGCTTGACGATCGCGACCGCCTCGCCGAGCGTGCAGGTTTCAAGGCCGCCCGAGAAGCGCGGGTCCTGACGCTTCGAGCCCTTGGCGACGGCCCGGAGCAGCCCAGTCTCGCGACCAAAGAGGGAGACGGTCTGGCTGGTTTCGGACCAGTCCCACTGGCGGACACACACGGCCTGGTCGACGACGCTGGGCACGGCGGGTTGAGAATCCTGGGCTCGGGGCCGGGGGTTGCGGGCCGGACGATTCTAAGGCCCGGTCGATCCGCCGGATTTCGTCTGGGCGGCTCCCGCGTGCGTATCGTGGGGCCATGCGGTTTGAACTGGTTGATCGCGTGCTGGAACAGTCCGCGGACCTGATCGTGACGATCAAGCAGGTCACGGCCGCCGAGGAGTACCTGCAGGATCACTTCGCCACATTCCCGGTGCTCCCCGGTGTGCTGATGCTCGAATCGATGGTCCAGGCGGCGCGACTGCTCGCGGGAGGAGACGAAACCCTTGTCCTCGGGCGCGTGCGGGCGCTCAAGTACGGCCGGTTCGTCCGCCCCGGCTCGGCGCTGCGCGTCGAGGTGTCCCG
>CAZMPE010000192.1:0-5682 GCA_964567955.1 uncultured Phycisphaeraceae bacterium
TCTTCATCGAGAAGTTCCTCGAGCACGCCCGCCATGTCGAGGTCCAGTGCCTCGGCGACAAGCACGGCAACGCGGTCCACCTCTTCGAGCGCGACTGCTCCATGCAGCGCCGCCACCAGAAGGTCATCGAGGAGGCCCCCGGCCCCAACATCGACCGCCGCCGGCGCGACGCCGCCTGCGAGGCCGCCGCGCGCCTCATCCGCGCCGCCGAGTACAGCGGCGCCGCGACGGTCGAGTTCCTCATGGACGAGAAGCAGAACTTCTACATGCTCGAGGTGAACACCCGCGTCCAGGTCGAGCACCCCGTGACGGAGATGATCACCGGCATCGACATCGTCAAGACCGGCATCCGCGTCGCCGCGGGCGAGTACCTCCCCTTCCGCCAGAAGGACATCACCATCCGCGGGCACGCGATGGAGTGCCGCATCAACGCCGAGGACCCCGAGCACAACTTCCGCCCAAGCCCCGGGCGCATCACCACCTTCGAGCCGCCCGGCGGCCCCGGCGTGCGTCTCGATTCCCACGTCGTCACCGGCTACACCGTGCCGCCGAACTACGACAGCATGATCGGCAAACTCATCGTCCACGCCGACGACCGCGAGCAGTGCATGGACCGCATGTCCCGCGCCCTGCGCGAGTTCAACATCGGGCCCATCAAGACCACCATCGCCCTGCACCGCCGGCTCATCGAGAACTCCAGCTTCCGCCAGGGCGGCATCGACATCCACTTCCTCGAGCGCCTGCTCAAGTAGCGCCCGTCCCGCGCAGCGGCGGAAGCAGCAGCAGCACAATCTGCACCACGCTCAGCAGCGTCCCGAACGGCAGGTACCACAGACCCGCCGCCGCGAACAGCAGCATCCCCCACCAGGCCCGGCCGTACCCGAGCGCGAACGCGCCCGTCACCACCAGCCACGGCACGCCGATCGCCACGTGGATCGACTTCATCAGCGTCGACCGCGGCTCGATCCCCACGGCCGACACCACCCGCGACCACGGGCCGAGTTGCCCCGCGAACCGCCCCGTCCGCGGCGTGACATAGTCCCCGGCGACCAGCGCCCGCGACCCGTCGAACGCCAGCCATCCACCCTCGAGAAACGCCAGGAACACCACGATCCACGCGAGCCAGTGCATGCGCTTCCTCATCGATTGATCCCGGGCCCGGGGAGCCGTCCGCGCGCCGCATATATGTGTTTGCCCACTCCTGCCCCGGCGGTCTGGTATTCTGGAGCCTACCCGATCCGGGCGTTCACCCGCGAGTGACACCATGCCACACAACTACTGCATCCTGTCCTTCGATGGCGGCGGCGTGGGCGGCCTCTTCACCTGCCTCGTGCTCGACCGCCTGACCCGCGACTTCCCGAACCTCCTCCCGCACGCCTCGCTGCTCGCGGGCACATCCACCGGCGGGCTCATCGCGCTCGGCCTCGCCTCGGGCAGGTCCGTGCCCGAGCTCATCGATCTCTACCGCTCGCGCACGAAAGTGATCTTCAAGGCCGGCTTCTGGCGCTCCATCACGCCCGGCTCGAGGTACGACAACGCGGCCCTCAAGGCCGAGGTCGGCGCCGTGCTCGGGACCAGGACCCTCGGCGAGCTCGGCAAGAAGGTCGTGATCCCGACGTTCCGCATCAAGCCCCCGGAGGACCCCGCCAAGCCCAGGATGTGGGCCCCGAAGTTCTTCCACAATCTCGCCGGCACCGACGGTGACAACGACGAACTCGCCGCCGACGTCGCGGTCCGCACCTGCTCCGCCCCCACCTACTTCCCCAGCTACCAGGGCTACATCGACGGCGGCGTGATCGCGAACAACCCGAGCATGGCGGCCATCGCGCAGGCCCTCGACCCCCGCAACACCGAGCCCGGCCACCGCCCCACGCTCGACCGCATCACGCTCCTCTCGATCGGAACGCTCACGACCAAACGCTACCGCGACGAAGACCGCGTCGACCGCGGCAGGCTCGGATGGGTCACCGACCTGGTCAGGATCTTCCTCGGCGGCACATCGGGCGTCCCCGCCTTCCAGGCCGCCCGCCTGCTCAACGACCGCCACCGGCGCATCGATGTCACCATCGACGACGACCGCGACTTCGACGACGCGTCGGACGACAACCTCAGCTCCATCGCGCAGAAGGCCGCGCTCGTCGACGACGACGGCGCCCGCGGGTTCCTCCAGCAGCACTGGTTCTGATCGCGCGCTACGGCCCGGCCAGCTTCGACTCCAGCCACTCGACGCCGCGCCGGATGTTCCCGTAGACATCCCCGTGCCAGCCGTGCCCGCCCTTGTACGTCTCGAGCCGCACCATCGCCCCCGCGGCGCTCAGCTGCCGCTCGGCCGCCTCGGGGAAGCTCATCGCGATGAAGTCCTGCGGCGAGTGCAGCAGGAAGTACGGCCGCCCCTTCGCCGCCTCCAGCCCCGGCAGCGTGGCCGGCTTGAAGACCGACATCGCCACGAAAACCCCGGTGATCGGCGTCCCCTCCGTCAGCGACGCCGCGTAGCACGCCGGCCCGCCGCTCGACCACCCGAGCGCCAGCACGCACCGCGCGTCGATCGCGTGCCGCGACTTCACGTCGGCGACGATCTCGGCGACGAACTCCTCCGCACCGAACTTCATCTTCGGGTCGGGCAGCTTCCGCGTCGGCCACACGATCCGGTTCTCGTCCTCCGTCCACTTCGGCGCCACCGCCTGCGCCACGATGTACCCGGGCGGCAGCGCGCTCGCCGCGATGTTCTGCACGAACCCGAGAAACTCCGCCGACCCGTCACCCCCGGGCAGCACCACCACCAGCTTGTACCCCGCCCCGGGAGCCGCCGCCCCCGGCGCCGGCCCGATCTGGAAGTACCGCTTGTTCTCGTCCCCTCCGATCCGAAGGTCCTGCGTCACCACCGCGGCGTCCGGGTCCCCCGTCGGCTCGCCGCTCGGCGTGAACGTGCGTGCCAGCCTCGGGATCTCCGCCGCCCGCACCGGCTCGGGCAGTGTCCCCTTGTTCTCCTCCCACCACTTCCGCCACCACGCCGCGTCGTGGACCTCGTCGTACTCCACGTTCGTCAGCGGGTGCAGCCCGAACCAGCCGACTCCGTACACCGTCGCGTACGTGTTGTCCGCCTCGATCACGCCGATCATCGTCGGGATCGCGCGGGTGTCCCCGATCCGCCCCAGCGCCATCGACGCCGGCCACAGCAGGTTCTTGAACTCCTGCTCGTCCTCAAGCGTCCCGGTCAGGATCCCCAAAAGCGGTTCGACCGCCCATCCGTTCCCCGGCGTACCCAGCGCACCCACCGCGCCCACCCGCAGGTCCATCCGCTTCCCGCGCTGCGTCACGGGCAGCACCACCCGCCGCATGTACGCCTCGTCCGCCCCAAGGCTCTCCAGCAGCGCCATCCCCGCCGCGACCTCGTCGTTGCCCGGGTCCTCCGCGCTGATCCACGTCTCGATCCGATCAAGCAGCCCGCCGTCGACCGCCGCGCGCCGAACCTCCGGCACATCGCGGAAGAGGTTGGCCCCTTGTGTCAGCATCGCGAGCGCCGCCCGTCGCGCCGAGGCGTCCTCCCCGGCCAGCCCCGCGATCACGGCGCGCGCGCCCTCCGCCATCACCTCGGCCGTCGGCCGGTCGCGCACGTCCTCGTTCCACGCGATGTAACCGGTGAAGTCGCGCGTGAAGTCCCTGAGCGCGCTCTGCTTGAGGAACTCCATCGCCCATTGCTGGACCCGGCGGTCCGGATCGTTCATCGCCAGGTTCATCACCCGGAAGTGGTGCGGGTGCACGCGCAGCCGAAGCGGATGCGGCGTCGTGAAGAAGAACGCCTTGAGAATCTGCTGCCGCGACCGGTAGTCGGTGACGCGACCCCAGTGCTCCCGCACCACCGCGTACCCCTCGTCCGGCGGCAGCGACGCCAGCTCCAGCCCCGTCTCGAACGCCCGCCGCCAGTCGCCCCCGCTCATCCCCGCCAGCCGCGCACCCCAGTCCGCCGCCGGCTGCGCCGCCGCGATCGAGCCGAGCAACACCGACGCGACCATCACCACCCTCAGCATCGTGCTCATGGGGGACTCCCTTCGCCGCTGCATTATCGCGAAGCGCGCCGCCCGATCCAGTCGCTCACGTCACGCACGCGACCAGCAGCGTCCGATCGTCCTCGCCGGGCGCCTCCCCCGCGAAGTCGCGGATCGCCTCCTGGATCGACCGCAGCACCTCGTTCGGATCGTCCGGCGTGCGCGCCATCCCGACCGCCCGCTCCAGCCGCGCATCGCCGAACCATTCGCCCCCCGGCGATCGCGCCTCGGTCACGCCGTCCGTGAAGCACACCACGGCCTCGCCCGCGCGCACCGGTGATTCCGCCTGGCGGTACGTCTCCTCCTCCGTAACACCCAGCGGCAGCCCGCTCGCCCCGTCGAGCCGCGCGATCGACCCCTCCCCGCGGCGCAGCAGCGCCGGCGGATGACCCGCGCTCGCGTACGTCACCGCCCGCCCCGACGCGTCGAGCACGCCGCAGAACGCCGTCACGAAGCTCCCCAGCTCCGCCGGCCCGCTGCGGCACAGCGCCCGGTTCACGAACCGCAGCACCTCGCCCGGCTCGCCCGGCGTCGGGCACTGGTGCAGCAGCGCGTGCACCATCCCCATCAGCACCGTCGCCTGCGCGCTATGCCCCGAAACATCCGCCACCGTGAACGCCACGCGCCCGTCCGCCAGCGCACGCGCCCCGTAGTAATCTCCGCCCGCGCGACGCGCCGGCCGGGAATGCGCCGCCAGCCGCAGACGGTCCGACGCCGGGAGCGTCGCCTGCAGCAGCGCCCGCTGAACCCGCGCGACGTCCGCCAGTTCCGCGTCGAGCGCCGCGTTCGCCTCGCGCAGCCGCGCCGCCAGAACCAGGTTGTACGTCATCCGCCCGAACAGCCCGCTCTGCCACACCAGGTCGGGCGCATCCTCCGGGTCAAAGTCCGCCCCACGCCGCAGGTGCAGCACCCAGTTGAGCGCCTCGCCCGCGTCAAAGTGCGGCACCGCGAGCACCGTCCGGTACCCGCCGATGTACGACGCCCCCGGATCATCCGGCTCCACGCGCGGGTCGATGAGCACCCGCGCCTCACCCGCGTACGCCAGCTCCGCCAGCAGCCCGCCGGTAACCGTCGGCAGCCGGTCGCGCTCCGTCCAGGGGTTGATCGATTCCGTCCATGCGCTGTCCCGCGTGACCCGCAGCCGCGGCCGCTCCATCCCGCGCCGGCTGAGCGAGACATACCGGTCGAACGTCTCCAGCCCCGTCAGGTGCCGGTCGTACGCCGCGATCATCGTGTGCGGGTCGGTGTGGCCGCTGACCTCGCGCATCATCGCGGTCACTCGGGCCAGTCGCGTTCGCCAGTCGGCCTTCATGCCGCCGAGTGTATCCCCGCGGTCCTCGACGCCGCACGACGCGTCACCGGCCGCCCCACTCCGGCGGCGCGCTACCCCGGCAGGTGCTTCTCGATCCAGTCGTCCTGCCGCAGAACCGCCGCCCGCCCGCGGCGCGCCCGCGCCTCGGCACGGCGCTGCGCCAGCCGGAAGAGCGACAGCACCGCCCGACGGCGCACCGGCCCCAGACCCACGGAGCCCGCGTCGTCGATGAACGCCGCCCCCAGCGGCCCGACCCCCGTGCCGTAGTGCCGAACCAGCTCGTCCTCGAGCGAGACGAACATCGGGGCCGACCCCGGGTCCCCC
>CAZMPE010000193.1:0-5680 GCA_964567955.1 uncultured Phycisphaeraceae bacterium
TTTGGATCAAGCGTCCAAATGCCTGCCTTCGCACCCAGTGTCGTGAGATACATACTTCACCCCCGTCAGCGCCTTCACCGCCCGGATCACCTCGTCGGGGTCAGCGCGCTTCTTGTAATCCCAATCCGCGAAGGCCCAGCGAACGACGCCCCCGCGGTCGATGACGAACGTACCCGGCGCGGGCAGGTCCCACGTGCCCGAGGCGTTCGACGCGCCCACGTCCAGCCCGTACTGCTCGAGATAGATCTTCTTCGTGGCGTCGTCCACGGTGAAGAACACGCGGAACGCCTTCGCCGCCTCGTGCGCCGCGTCGCTCAGCACCGTGTACGTCAGGCCGCCCTTGTCGACCGTCTTCACGGCGTGGTCGGTGCTCTCGGGGGCGATCGCGATGAACGTGCCGCCCGCCGCGCCCAGCTCGTCGACCTTGCTCTGCCACGCGCTGAGGGCTTGGTTGCAGAAGGGGCACCACCCGCCGCGATAGAAGGTGACGACGACGGGGCCGTCCTTGTACAGCGACGCCAGCCGGACGGTGCGTCCGTCGATGCCGGTGAGCAGCGCATCGGGCGCCCGTTCGCCGACCCGCAGGCCGGGAGCGGCGGGCGCGGCCTTGTCGGCGGTGACGACGCGCGTGCCCGGATAGAAGGCGGACCAGGAGTAATAGAACGTCTGCGCGGTGCGCACGTTCGCGGGCGCGCCGAGCACGACGACGCCGGCCTCGC
The DNA here is from genome assembly GCA_964567955.1 of uncultured Phycisphaeraceae bacterium. Lineage (GTDB taxonomy): Bacteria > Planctomycetota > Phycisphaerae > Phycisphaerales > UBA1924 > CAZMPE01. The sequence goes on from CAZMPE010000193.1 coordinate 720, forward strand.
TGCGTGCCAGGCGGACATCGCCGGCGGGCGTCGCGAGCACGTAGCCGTCCCCGATCGTTTCGACCGGGACGAACCACGACTCGGCATCGGTGGCGACGCCGACGCCGAGCGTCTTGCGCGGCAGCGCATCCCCGATACCCGCCACCGGCACGCGCAGCGTGTCGTCCGTCAGAAACTTCTCGTACGGCGAGCGCTCGTAGTCGCGGTCGTGCCCGGTCTCTTTCCCGACGATCTTCGCGCCGGGATGAGCGGACTTGAACGCCGCGAACGACACCACCTCGACCGGCAGGGTCGCGAGCTCCGTCCCCGCCAGCGGCCCGCTCACCGCCCGCATGCCGAGCTGGCTCCACAGGCCCATGTCGCGCGTGTCGTACATCAGCACGTTGGAGTTGTAGAGCGCGCCCGAAACGCCGAACGACAGCACATCGCCCGTGGGCAGCTTCCGCGAGAAGACCGCCGCGGAATCACACAGCGGGCAGTACGTGATCGCGACGGGCTGGCCGCCGAGCGTGGTGTTCACGATCTCGTGCCAGTCGAGCACGCGCAGCGGCACACCCAGGACATCCGTGCCGACGGCGACCTCGATCACGCGGGCATCGTCCGGCAGCCACGAGGCTCCGGAGGCGTCTTCGAGAGCGGGGTCGGTCAGGGCGGGGATGGCGTCCCGCGGCAGGAGCGTGTGGATCTGCTCCTTGGGGATGGTCAGGCCCTCGAGGTTGTACTCATTGTCGATGATCACGGCGCCGGGGCGCTGGATGCGGCGGAACTCGGCCTCCTGGGCCAGCGCGGGGGCGACGGCGAGAAGCGTGAGGGCGGCGATGATCCGGGTCTTCATGTTCGTGTCCTTCCGTTTGGCTCGGGCATCCTAGACGGGCGGCGGGGCGGGTACGATTGAGCGACAGCGAAAGGAGCACGACATGGATGCCGGTCGAAGGATTGCAGTGCGGCGTGCCGGGGCGGGGATCGGGATCCTCGTCGTCCTGATCGCGATCGTGATCATCATGGTCATGATGGTCGCCTCTCCCAACGGCGGCGGGGCGGGCGGCGGCGGGGGTTACCTCAACCAGGTGGGCGCCGCGAAAAAGAGCGGGGAACGGGTGGCGGTCACGCTCGACCGGCAGCAACTGGGGATGCTCATCTCGACCTACCGCCAGAACAACGGAAAGTTGCCCCGGACCATGGCGGACATCGAGGCCCCGCCGTCGATGGCCGTCGACGGGTGGGGGAACACCATCACGTTCACGTTCGAGCAGGACCGGCGCACCGGCGCCACAAAGGTGACCTACCGCAGCGCGGGCGAGGACGGCGTGCCCAACACCGAGGACGATGTCCTGACGATCGACACGCTGCAGTTCTAGGTCCGCGGCGCGCGTTCCCAGGTCTTGCGCGTCATGCCCGTCCAGTTCTGGAGCGCGCTCAACAGGCGCGCGGGCTCGCTCTCGACGATCAGCACGCGGCGCGGATCGACGCGCAGAAAACCCTCCGCCGCGGCGTGGTCGAGGAAGGCGATGATCGAGTTGAAGTACCCGTTGGTGTTCAGGACGCCGATCGGGCAGTCGTGGATCTCGAGCTGCGACCAGGCCATCATCTCGAAGAGTTCATCCAGCGTCCCGACGCCGCCGGGCAGAGCGACGAAGGCGTCGGCGAGGTCGGCCATCGACTTCTTGCGTTCGTGCATGGTCTGCACGACCTGCAGGTCGTTGAGACCGTCGTGCGCGACCTCCTTGTGCTTCAGATCGTGCGTGATGACGCCGGTGACGCGCCCGCCCGCGGCGATCGCGGCGTCCGCGACCGCCCCCATCAGGCCCAGCTTGCCCCCGCCGAAGACCAGTTCCATCTTCGCTTCGGCGAGGCACCGGCCGAAGTCCGCCGCGGCCTCGCGGTAGATCGGGCGCAGGCCCCAGGCGGAGCCGCAATAGACACAGACGCGTGAAATCAGACGGGGCATCGACCTCCCTTCCCGATGGCTCGGGCGTGTCCGCGGCATGGTAGCGGCAAGCCCCGGCCCTGGGAAAGCGCGCCGCCTGTATGATCCCGGACATGACGTCGGACGGACTCGATGGATCGGGGACCGACGCGCGGCACGGGGCGCCGGGCGCCCCGTCGTGCCCGAACTGCTGGTACGACCTGAGCGGGCTGGCCGAGGCCGGGGCCTGCCCCGAGTGCGGCGCCGCGTACACCGCGCGAACCAGGATCCGGGTGCAGCCGATGCCGGGGCAGCTGAACCTGGCCCTGCGCCTGGGCTGGCCCCTCCTCGGGATCATCTTTTCGATGGTCGGGATGTCCCTCGGTGAATCGATGATGTGCGCCATGTTCGCGATCTCGGCCGCCATGATCCTCGCGGTCTTCGTCAATACGCCCGTCGTCCTCAGCGTCGTCATCGGGCGGCATATTCCACCCGCGGAACGCTCGCGGAGCCTCGTCGTGAATATCTTCAGAATGGGGCTCCTCCCGGTCGTCGTCTTGCTCATCAACGGACTCTTGGCGCTGGGTGCCGTGATCGGCCTTGGCACCTGCCTGATCATGGTCAGCCGCTAAGGGGATACCCCGTGAACGTGGCCCTGAGCACATTGCCCGTATCCAGGCTCGTCAAGAGCACGACGAGCCGCTGCCCGGTCTGCCTGGCGACGGTCGCCGCCGAGGTGCGCGAGGCACAAGGTCGCGTCGTCATGCACAAATCGTGCCCCGAACACGGGCGGTTCGACGTCACGATTGCGCGGGATTCCCGGTTCTATCACGACTCGCGGGGTTCGTCGTCGTGCGGACCCGCCTGCGCGTGCGGCCCCGCCCCGGGCCCGGCCTCGGACCCCTTCGAGGTCCTCTCGACATGCATCGCGCTCATCGAGATCGTCGACTCGTGCAACCTCACGTGCCCGACCTGCTACGCCTCCTCGCCGTGGGGCGCGGGCGAGAAGGTCGATTGCACCCCCTTCGACGAGTTCACCGCCCGCGTCCAGGGCGTCATCGATCGAAAGGGCACGATCGACATCCTGCAGCTCTCCGGCGGAGAGCCGACGATCCACCCCGAGTTCTTCCGCCTGCTCGAATGGTCGCTGGCCAACCCGAAGATCGGCTACGTGCTGATCAACACGAACGCCGTGCGTGTCGCCGCGGACGCGGCGTTCCGCGAGCGGCTGGGCGAGCTGCGCCGTCGCCTGGGAAAGTTCGAGATGTACGTCCAGTTCGACGGGCCGCAGCACGCGGGCCAGGTCGAGCTGCGCGGCTCGGACCTGCGGGCGATGCGACAGCGCGCGATCGACACCGCCGGCGCACTCGGCGTGCCGACCACCCTCGCCATGGTCGTCACGCCCGCCACCATCCCGCACCTCGGCGAAACGCTCCGCTTCGGTCTCGAGCGCCCGCACTGCCGCGGCGTGACCCTCCAGCCCATGTTCACCAGCGGACGCATCCCCGCACGCAGCGCGACGCTGCCGATCGCCGCGCCCGAGCCGATCTCGGTCGGCGACGTGATCGTCGCGCTGGCGGGGCAATCGCACGGGCTGCTGAGCTGCGAGGACTTCACGCCGCTGCCGTGCGGCGACCCGAACTGCCACACGATCAGCTACATCCTGCGGATGCCGGGCGGGCCGACGGCGCTCGGGCGCGTCGTCGGTCTGAACGCCGTGCAGGGATTCCTGCGCGATCGCGTGGACTACCGGCTCGAGGACCTCGCCCGCTGCGGGTGCGAGAGCGAGCCGCTGGGCGACATCCTCAAGAAGCTGGAGGTCGGGCCGGAGTTCCCCTTCCGCGTCTTCATCAAGCCCTTCATGGATGCGTGGACCTTTGATCAGGACCGCATCGACCGCTGCTGCACGCACGTGATCCGGCGCGACGGTTCGCTCGACTCGTTCTGCCGTTACTATCTCGAGGGCGGGGCGGCGGCCGGGGCACGCTGATGCCGTGGTTCACCGTGTACTCGGCGCTCGTCCTCGCCGCGGTCGCGGCGACGGCCCTCGTCTGGTGGCGGCTCGTCCGCGCCGGCGACCGGCGCCTCGCGTTGGTTTACATCGCCGGGCTCCTGGGCGCGGTGGTGGGGGCGAAGCTCGCCTTCCTCTTCGCCGAGGGCTGGCACTACCGAGATGACTACTGGGCGCTCCTCAGCGGGAGGTCGATCACGGGCGGTCTGCTCGGCGGGTACGCCGGCGTCGAACTCGCCAAGTGGTGGCTCGGCTATCGCGCGATCACCGGCGACCTCTTCGCGATCATCGTTCCGATCGGCATCGCGATCGGCCGGGTCGGGTGCCTGGTGCAGGGGTGCTGCCCCGGCGTCACGTGCGAACAGGCCTGGTGGTCAGTCACGGACCACGCGGGCACGCACCGCTGGCCCGCCGCGGCGGTCGAACTGGCGTTCAACGGGCTCTTCCTCGGTTGGGCGCTCATCGCCCGCCGGCGCGGGTGGCTGCCTGGCAACCTCTTCCACGTCTACCTGATCGCCTACGGGGTCTTCCGTTTCGGGCACGAGTTCCTCCGCGACGACCAGCGGATGGCCGGCTCGTTCGGCGGCTATCACATCATCGCGGCCGGTATGGCGGCGTTCGGGCTTTGGCGGTTCATCGGCCGCCGGCGGATGCTCCGGTCAGCGGGGGCCCGGCCCCTCCCGGCTCTTCCGTAACCATCCATCAGGCAAGCACTTGGAAACAGTGAGGGGGAACCCCCCGCCGGCCGGACTCCCCTCAACGGCAAGGGGGGGCTATACTCCGGCCTGACGCGGCGAAGCTTTCCGGGGTGTTCCTGGACGCCGCAGCTCCAGCCGACGCTCGAGACCTCGCCCGAGTTAAAGCACCGGTTCTGGATTCGTGGATTCTCGGGCAGGATTCGAGTTATGAAGCTTTACGTCGGCAATCTTTCATTCAGCACGTCCGAGGACACTCTGCGGGCAGCCTTCGAGGCCCACGGCGAGGTCGCCACGGCCACGATCGTCATGGACCGCGACACGGGCCGGCCCCGCGGGTTCGGCTTCG
>CAZMPE010000194.1:0-5646 GCA_964567955.1 uncultured Phycisphaeraceae bacterium
TCCACTTCCCGCATTCGAAGCTGGTCGTGGTGGAGAACACGCAGAACCGGGGCGGCGGGGCGGTCTGGCCGCTGGCGCAGGCGGAGCGGGTGGCGGCGAAGGCGAAGTCGCTGGGGCTGCGGGCGCACCTCGACGGGGCACGGATCTGGAACGCGTGCGCGGCGACGGGGCACAAGCCGGTCGACTATGCGCGCCACTTTGACACGGTGTCGTGCTGCTTTTCCAAGGGCCTGGGCGCGCCGGCGGGGTCGGCGGTGGCGGGTGACAGGGCGACGATCGCGCGGGTGCACCGCTTCCGCAAGATGTTCGGCGGGACGATGCGGCAGTCGGGCGTGCTGGCCGCGGCGGCGGTGTACGCGCTGGCGAACCATCGCGAGCGGCTGGTCGAGGACCACGCGAACGCGGCGAAGCTGGCCGAGGGCGTGCGGTCGTTGCCGGGGGTGACGATCCCCATGAAGGTGGAGACGAACATGGTCTTCATCGACCTTGAGAAGGGGCACGGGACGGGCGCGGAGTTCTGCCAGAAGCTCAAGGCGGCGGGGGTGCTGGCGCTGCCGACAGCGCCGCAGCGGGTGCGGCTGGTGTGCCACCTGGATGTGACGGCGGCGATGATCGAGCGAGCGATCGAGGCGATCGCGGGGGTGCTCAGGCCGTCACGCGGGAGGCCGGTGGCGGTGTAGTCAGCGGGTCACAGGTGGTTGGAGGGGCGGGAAACCTGCCAACGGGGTCTTTGTCGACAGGGACGCACCGAGGTCCCGGCGGCTATCCCGTGGGGCGGATTCATGGCTGTTCTCACGAATTCCGCGCCGGCGTGAAAGGAACCGGCGCGGCGTGCGAGTACCTCCTGGACGCCCTCAATCCACGGAGAATCCCATGAACCGTCGCATCCACCGGATCCACGCACTCTTCGCCGCGGGCGCTGCGGTGCTGGTCGGCACGTTTTCGGTCCGGGGCCAGGACCTGTTCACGACGAGCCTGCTGAGCGACGAGGTGCTGCGCTTCAACGGGACGACCGGCGCGTTCATCAGCGCGTTCGTTCCGGTGGGTTCCGGCGGGCTCGACGGGCCGCAGGGCCTGGCGTTCGGCCCCGACGGGAACCTGTATGTCGCGGCGGAGTACTCGCACGCGATCCACCGGTACGACGGCGCGACCGGAGCCTCGCTGGGGACGCTGGCGTCGGGCCTCGCGGGGCCCAACGACATCATGTTCGGGCCGGGCGGGCTGCTGTACTACGTGGATCACTTCTCCGACCGGGTTCGCAGGTACGACGTCGTCACCAGCACCGAGCTGACCCCGATCATGCTGTCCGACGGCATGCACCACTCGCACGGCATGACGTTCGGGCCGGACGGCACGCTGTACATGGGGCTGCTCGACGGGGGCCCTACTCCGAGCACCATTCGGCGACTCGACCCTGTGTCGCTCACCGACCTCGGCACGTTCGTCACGCTCCCGACCTTTACCGGCATTTTCGGGATGGCGTTCCTGCCGGACGGGTCGATGGCCGTGAACGACACCTTCACCGGCGCGATCCATCGGTTCGATGGGATCACGGGGGCGCCGCTCCCGGACCTGGCCGCGCCGGGGTCGATCGTTTCGCCCTTCGTGATGCGGATCGGACCGGACGGGCTGCTCTATGTGTGCTCGGGCGGGCTGGGCGTGCAGGTGTTTGATCCGGTGACGTTCGCGTCGCTGGGCGGGTTCATTTCCGGCGGGGCGGGCCCGGGGCGGAGCCCGTTTGCGCCGGCGTGGGGACCGATCCCTGCGCCGGGCTCGTTGGTGATCCTCGCATTGGCGGGCGGCGTGCTCGCCGGGCGCCGGCGGTCCTCTCGGGCGTGACGACTCGGCGACTCGCATGCCTGTGCGGAGCCGGAGGCATGCCGCACGCACCGGGTCAGCGGAGGAAGTGCTCTTCTTCGGGGCGCATGACCTCGCCGCGGGAGGAGGTGGCGGCGATCTCCGAGAGCGACTTGCGGACCTGTCCGTTGACGTCCTCGAAGGTGACGCCGACCTCGTGCTTGAAGATGCCGACGCGTCGGACCCAGACGATCTTGGACATGACGACGAAGGGTCCGTTGACGCCCTCGATGCGGAGGGGGACGGTCGCGCCCTTCTGGACGGGCGGCTTGGAGCGGGCGAGGATCTTCATGCCCGAGGCCGAGAGGTCGACGATCGTGCCGAGGCTGCTTTCGATGAGGTGCAGGCGGACGCGCCCGTGGCGGCGCGCGTTGGCGTCGGTGGCGGGGGTCACGGACGGTGCGGCTGGTGTGCCCATACCCGCGTAACGATCGTCCAGCGGGCGCGTCGACTTGACGGGAGCGGGTCCGCTAACCGTCGGGGATTCGGCGCGGGGGCATCTCGTGGTACACTTCGGCGGAGGGGGGAATCTGGGTCGGGGCGGATCGCCCCATCACGCGGAGTCCATGCATGGCTTGCATCATCGTGACCACCGGCGTCAAGCAGGGCGAGTATTACCCGCTGGGGCAGCGCACGACCGTCGTGGGGCGGGACGAGGCGCTGCCGGTTCAGATCCTGGACGAACGGGTGAGCCGCAAGCACATGTCGATCCGGTTCGAGCCGTCGGACAGCAGCTACCGGCTGCTGGACATGAAGAGCAGCAACGGAGTCTTTCTGAACGGGTCGCGGCTGACGGCCGAGTCGGTGCTGAAGGACGGCGACGAGATCAAGCTCGGCGACACGGTGCTGATGTTCACGGTCGCGGACTTCAGCGACAAGCAGAGCGCGGTCAACCACTTCAAGCAGGCCGGGCAGAAGAAGCGCAGCACGCTGATCAAGTAGCGGCGGCGAGACGGGCCACCACGCCGTCGCGGCTCGCGAGGCGCCTGGCCACGGCGGCGCCGGAGCTGAGCGCGCCCTCCATGTACCCCACGAACTTGTAACAGGTGTGCTCGCCCGCGAAGTGCAGGCGGCCGATCCCCTCACGCAGCACCGGGCCCATGGTGGTGACCTGGCCCGGCGCGGGGAACGAGTAGCCGCCCATCGTCCACGGATCGCCGGGCCAGTCCATGAATCGGGACTTGACGAACTGGGCGCCGTAGCCGGGGTAGAGGCGCTCGAGTTCCGCGGCGTACGCGGCGTCGCGGCGATCGGGCGGGAGCGCGCGGGCTTTGGCGGCGGGCGGTCCGCCGGAGAAGGCGACCATGGCGGCGCCGGCGTCTCCGGCCTGGTTGTCGGTGCCTTCCCAGGTCATCGTGATCATTTCGTCGGTCATGGCGTCGGGGGCGAGGCCGAGGCGTTTCCAGAAGCGGGACTTGAGCGCGGCGAGGTACTTGACGTTGAGGCCCATCTGCGGGGCGAGGTCGGCGGGGAGTGCGGGGTCGAATCGGATCTTGTGCCAGACGGTGGGGGGTACGGTGAGGACGACGTCGTCGGCCTCGACGATGCGGCCGTCGGCGCCGGTGACCACGACGGCTCGGTCGGAGGAACGGATCGAGGCGACGGGCGACTTGAGGCAGAGGCGGACGGGTCCGATGGCGTCGACGAACTTCTGGGCGAGTCGGCTGTTGCCGCCCTGGCAGCGGTAGACCTCCGACTCGGTCCAGTATTTCTCGAGTCCGCCGCCCTTGATCTGGACGAGGTTGCCGAGGTGGCTCTGGAGGCGCGGGTCGACGCCGTTGTCGCCCGTGAACTGGGCGGCGAGGGCGCGGGCGCAGAGCGAGGAGAAGGAGGGGCCGAGCCCTTCGAGCCAGACCTTCGTCGGCATGCGGTCGAGCTCGGCGGCGTTGGGCGAGTTCCACGGTTCGTCGGCGTCGATGGGACGTGCCTGGTCGTTGAGCTGGGCGAGCGCGGCGGTCATCTCCTCGTAGAGGCGCTCGGACTCGGCGGCGCTGAGGGGCCGGCCCTGGAGGTAGACGGGGAATGCGGCGTCATCGGATTCGGTCACGTCGAGGAACGGGAGGTTGAACTGCTTCGCGTACCCGACCCACGAGGGGTGGTTGGAACCGATCAGTTCGCCGCCGCCTTCGACGGTCTTTCCGGGTACGAAGTCGGGCAGCGTGAGGACGCGTCCGCCGGCGCGGGCGCGGGCCTCGAGGACGGTGACGTCGTAGCCGGCCCAGATGAGTTCGTGGGCGCAGGCGAGCCCGGCGAAGCCGGCGCCGATGACGGCGACGCGCCGGCCGTTGGGTGGGAGTTTCTGGCGGATGCGCGGCGGGTCGGAGCACCCGGTGAGGAGGAGGCCGGCGGAGGCCGCGAGCGTGGCGCGGAGCATCTCGCGGCGCGTGAGGCGGTCCACGGGCGGGCCGTAGCGTCGTGCGAGTCTGGCGTAGAGCGATCGTGACATCGGCGGCGATCTCCCCCCGCCTCGTTCACGGGGCCGCTGTTCGGGGCGGCCGGTCGATGGTCAGTCGATGCGCGTGATCTTCATCGTCGTGTCGTTGGAGACGGAGATCTTCTGCTCGCCCATCGCGCCCTCGATCTTGAAGGACTGTGTCGTGTCCATCTTCTTGAGCATGCCCTTGGCGGTGTCCCAGGTGTATCGACCGTCGAACTTGCCGGCCTTGATCTGGAAGGCCGAGCCGGACGGGGCCTCCGAGTCCTTGTCGAACCGGCCGGAGACGTCGACCTCCGCCGCGTTGGCGTTGGCGGATTTGACGGTGTGCTTGGTGGTGAGCTTGAAGCGTCCGATGAATCCGGAGTCGATGGTGTCGACGTTTTCCCAGCTCTGGCCGACGGAGACGACGCCGGGGCTGCGTTTGGGCGTCATGATGGGTCCGATGAGGTCCTTGAGGTCGCCGGGCTGGCTGAGTCGGCCGGCGAGGCCCGCGCCGCTGAGCGCTTCGCCGCCCGAGACGTTCTTGATGTTGCCGTCGGGGTCGATGGTCAGGGTGAGGACGGTTCCGGCGAGGGCGCGGAACCCTGGGGCGAGGGTGTTGCCCGCGTCCTTCTCCTTGGGCTGGTCGGTGTCGAACTCAAACGTGCCGACGGGCGTGGTCATCGAGACCTTCAGCTTCTCGTAGACCAGCTCGACGGTCGCGTCGGACTCGGGCTTGGCGTCGACGACGCGGAAGAGGAGGCGGATGTCCTGCGTCACGCCCTGCTGCTGATCGGAGCCGGCCTCCTCTCCCATGCCGACGGCGTTGTTGCTCTTCAGCTCCATCCGGAAGCGGATCTGCTGGCCCTTCTCCCAGCGCGGGCGGAGGTCGACTTTCTGCGCCTGCGCGGCGTCGGGCAGAGAGAGCAGCAGGAAGGACGCGACGAGGATGGTGGCGAGGAATCGTGACATGGACAGGGCTCCTCCGCGAGGGGACCGGACGGCGACCGTCTGGAGCAGTGTACCGGGGGGTGGGTGAACGGGTTGACGTCCGGAGGTTCGAAAGGCCTATGGCGGGCCGGAAGGGCCGATCCAACGCTTGATGACCATGGCGTAACCGCCGGCGGCCCGAGCGCACACGGCGGGGTCCGCGGCGCGGCCTTCGACGCGCGTGCCGGGTTCCGGCGTGATGGTCTGGGTCCTGGGGTTGTAGACGGCGCTGGTGATCCCTTCGCGTCCGGACTGGAAGACGCGGACGCGACCGTCGGGGAGGACGAGCGCACCGGGGACGCCGCCGCCGTCGAGGCGGAAGACGCCATCGGCTTCGAACCGGAGACCGTCCTTGGAGCGGGCGAGGGTGACGGACTGTCCGC
>CAZMPE010000195.1:0-273 GCA_964567955.1 uncultured Phycisphaeraceae bacterium
TTGGGGCGCACGCCGATCGTGTGGGCCGCGGCGAACCACTGGGCGACGATCTCTTCAGGCGCGAGCGAACGGACGAGGCCCATCTGGGCGGTCTCGCAGAAGGTGCAGCCCATGGCGCAGCCGACCTGGCTCGAGAGACAGAGCGTGTACGTGGGGGCTCCGGACCGCCCGATCATGGGGATGAGGACGGATTCGGTTTCGAGAGAGGTGTCGGGGCGGAAGGGGTCAAGGGGCGAGGAAGAGGTGTCAAGGTGTCGAGGTGTCGAGGTGCCG
>CAZMPE010000195.1:283-5636 GCA_964567955.1 uncultured Phycisphaeraceae bacterium
AAGGGGCGAGGGGATCAGGGGGTGTGCGCGGGGTTGATCCTCTGGTCGTGCCGCGTGCTGCGTGCCGCGTGCTGCGGGGGGAGGTCCTGAGTCCTGCCTCCTGAGTCCTGAAATGCCGGGGGGCACGCCGAGTGTGAACTTGATGACTTCGCCTTCCGGGCTTTGCTCGCGGAGCGTGCGGGCGACGGCGGGGAGGGCGACGCTGAGCCGGCGCTGCTCGATGGCCCCCTCGCGGAAGAGACGGCGGTAGGCCCCGATCGCGGCGTTGCGTCGTCCCTCGAACGCGTCGGCGTACGCCGCGGCGAAGCGGTCGGAGGTGAGGGAAAGCGGGTGGGGTCGGCCCATGACGGGAAGTCTATGGGCACAGCCGGGCACAGCGTCACGCGGCAGCTTGTTGATTGGCGGCACCCGTCAGGCGGTTTCGAGCAAGCGGCACTCCCGATAGACGAAGACGTGCGCCAGGATGAGCCAAACGGAAGTGACCAAGAGCCAGACCGGTACAAGCAGACCGACAACGCAACCGCCGTGCAGCGCTATCCAGGCTGGTGCGCCGATCCACAGGCCGGTCCACAGCACGCCTGAAAGGGGCGCGGGTTCCCAACTTGGGTTGTCTCTCGGGCACGCGTCCGCCAGGAAAGCGAGGAAGCGGGCGTTGACGAGCCAGTAGGAGGTGAGCGAGACGAGGAATGAGCAGTCGGCAAGGACAGACTCCCAGGGCCCCGGGTGCGTGTGCCGGATCACCCACATGTTGGCCGCGATCAGCAGCCAACCACCCACGAGCATCGCCGCGCCCAGGCCAAGCCAGCGACCCTCCAACCCCGGGGAGGACTCCTGTCCGTTCTGAAGTGTCTCGTTCAAATGCGTGGCCATGAGTCTGCGGATGCCCGTGCCTCCGAAGTAGCAAACGAGCGCACCTGCGACACCGAGACCAGTAGCGATCAACGACGCCGGTATCGAGAGGGTCATACGGGCCGTGCCGAGCATGATCAGCGCTGCCCCGCCGAGCGCATGACCCACGATGAGGATGCCGACCCTCTGTCGCAGGGCTGTGAGCGTCGATCGTTCTAGGCGCACGAATACCTGGGAACGCGCGACAGGGGTGATGGCAGCGCCGCACTCCGGACAGGCGGCGGCATCAGGGAGACCGGAGATGTTGAAGCCGCAGTTCGTGCAGGCGACGGGTCTGACAGGCGAGCGAGCGGCCCTCATGACCTCGAGAACTCCCGCGTTGCCGCGCGGCTGTCGCGACTGCCGCATGGAACAGGCGTTGCGCGCAACGATCTCTTTCCCCCGGGACGGGAGAGACCGTCGACCACCGCGGCCCCCTCGGCGAGCTCCATGGGCTGGTCAGCTTACGGCTTCTTCGCGTCCTCTTCGCGGCTGATCATGGTGTCGAGCATGGTGCCGATGAGGGCGGTCGTCTGGCCGTTGCCGTTGGCGCCGCCGCCGGTGACCATGACGCGCGGGGCGATCTGGATGCCGCGCTCGCCGACGATCTTGAGCACCTCGATCAACGCCGCGTTGCTCTTGCCGATCTGCTCGGCGATGAGCTGGTAGGCGTCGGCCTGGGCCTTGGCCTTGATGGTGATGGACTCGGCCTCGGCCATGGCCTCGGTGATCTTCTGCTTCTTGGTCTCTTCGGCGATCTTGGCGGCGTAGGCGGCGGTGGCGAGCTTGCGTTCCTCTTCCGACTCCTGCTTGACCTTGTTGAGCTCCTTCTGCTGCTCCGCGGCCTTCTGCTGCTCCTGGAAGGTCATCATTTCCTGCTTGGCGATCTCGCGGTCGGTCTGCGTCTTGAGCAGCAGGCCGAGCGTCTTTTCGTCGCCGACGTTGCCGATTCGGACGTTGGTCACGCGGACGCCGAAGCGCGACATCTCGGACTCGAGCATGGCCAGGGACTGCGACTCCTGGTGGGAGCGCTGCTGGACGTAGTCGAGGGCGCGGACGGTTTCGGCGTTGTTGCGGAAGATGGCGCGGACGGCGGAGTTGAGCGCGTTGCGGAAGTTCTCGCCTTCGTCATCGCCCAGCGTGGCCACCACGATCGGGGCGTCCTTTGGCTCGACCTGGTATTCGACGCGCACGTCGACGGGGAAGGTGAAGCCGTCGCTGGTGCGCACGGTGATCTCGCGTTCTTCGGTTTCGGCCGTCTTGGGGCCCGACGCGGTCTGGTTGACGGTCCCGGCGAGCGCGGTGTAGTGGGCGACGACGGGCTTGGTCCAGATCTCGACGGGGGTGTAGGCCTGCGTGTTGATGGCGTACTTGCCGGGCGGGAGCACTTTCGAGCGGATGCCCATCTCACCCTCGTCGGCCAGGAGCAGGTCCTTGCCCTTCTCGCCCACGCCGGCCACTTTGACCGACGGCGGCATGCCGAAGTTCGCCTTGAGCACCGCGACCTCGCCCGCGACGACCTCGGTCTGCGGCACCATCGTGACCTTGAAGAGCTCGGTGTTGAGGCGGTACTTGCCGGGAGTCAGCACCGAAGCCTGCGTCCCCTTCTGGCCCTTGCCGGTGGTCAGGAAGTGTTTCGCGTCGAGCATCTTCTGCAGCTCGCCTTGCCCGAACTCGCGGGCGATGACCTGTCCGGGGTCGAGCGGTCCGCCGTCCTTTGCTTCGAGGATCCCGACCTGTCCCTGGGGCACCTCGGTCAGCGGGAGTTCGCGCACCTCGTAGACGAATGGCCAGTACCAGAAGTGCCAGCCCGGGGCCAGCACTTCCGCCTGGATGCCCTGTTCGCCGTTGACGGCGATGTACGCCCCGCCCTGCAGGCTCGTCGTGCCGATGTTCTTCACCACGATGCCCACTTCGTCGGCGTCGATGTGGCGGACCGAGCTGAGGGCGAAGGCCAGGAGCAGGACGGCCGCTCCCGCCACGGTCCCGGCGGCCCTGAGGCTCTTCTCCTCGAGCCGCATCGAGCTGGCCACGATCAATACCGCCAGCACCGCCCCGATGATCAGGATGATCGCCCACATGATGAATCCCCCTTGCTTGTTGGAATGGTTCCCCGCGCGGCGCAGTCTAACACCTTGCGCCCGGCGTGTCATTCGGCAACCGAGTCGCCGGGTTTCGTCGCTCAGCCCATTTCCGGGTCGAGCAGCTCCGACTCCGTCTGCCGGCGCCGGATGAGGGCTGGTTCATCGCCGCTCACGAGCACTTCGGCCGGCAGGCCGTGGCTGTTGTAGTTGCTCGCCATCGACATGCCGTAGGCGCCGGCGGTGAAGACGGCCAGCACGTCGTCCCGCTTCACGGGCGGCAGCCTGCGGTCGCGGGCCAGGAAATCGCCGGTCTCGCAGATCGGGCCTACGACGTCGCAGGCGATCAGACCGGGCAGTTCCAGGTCGGCCGCTCGCCTGGCCGGGGTGAATCCGGCGGCGGGCGCCGCCGGCCAGATGAAGTGAAACGAGCCGTAGAGCGCGGGGCGGATGAGCGTGTGCATCCCCGCGTCGCAGATGACGAACGTCTTGGACCCGCCGCGCTTGACGTACTGCACGCGGGTCAGGAGCACTCCCGCGTTGCCGCTGATCGTGCGCCCGGGCTCGAGGATGATGCGCAGGCCGCGGCGGACGCGCTCGCGGAGCAGGGGGACGATGGCCGCGGCGTACTCGACCGCCGGGGGCGAGCGGTCCGTCTCGTAGTTGGCGCCGAACCCGCCGCCGAGATCGAGGGCGGCGACGCGGAATCCGCGGGTTTCGAGGTCGTCGATCAGGGCGAGCGTCTTTTCGATGGCGGCGATGTACGGGCCGGTCTCGTAGACGGGGGAGCCGAGGTGCAGGTGCAGGGCGTCGAGGCTGAGCCACTCGTCTCGTCCGTAACGCTCGAAGAAGGCGCGGGCCCGCTCGATATCCACGCCGAACTTGGTTTCCTTCTTGCCGGTGGTCGTGTACTCGTGGGTCTTCGGATCGACATCGGGGTTCACGCGCAGGGCGCCGTGGGCCTTGACGCGCTTCGTTCGGGCGATGGCGGCGACGACCTCGAACTCCGGCTCGGACTCGATGTTGAAGTACCCGATGCCGGCGTCGAGGGCTGTCGCGATCTCCTCGTCGGTCTTGCCGACGCCGGCGTAGACGATCTTTTCGGGTGGGCAGCCCGCGGCGAGGGCACGGGCCAGCTCGCCGCCGCTGACGACATCCATCCCGGCGCCGCGGTCCACCAGCACACGGCAGACATGGACGTTCGGGCAGGACTTGATCGAGTAGCAGATCAGCGGCTTGAGCTCGCCGAACGCCGCGGCGAGCCGGTCGTAATGGTCCTCCAGCGTGCCTCGTGAGTAGACGTACAGGGGCGTGCCGAACCGTGCCGCGAGTTCGTCGGCGGCGATGCCCTCGCAGAACAACGAGCCGTTCTTGTACTCGAACCGGTCCACGCGTCGGGATGGTAGCGGGACCCGTCTACCGCTTCCGGTAGAGGTAGTTCGGGTTCTTCATGACCAGTTCGTACCGGCCGGTGTCGAGCACCTCGCGCGCGGCGCGGCAGGAGCCCCAGGGCTGTCCGTCGGGGGCGGTCTGGCCGTCGCCGGAATCATCGAAGAGGACGAAGCCTCCCGGGGCGAGGAACTCGTCGACGTTTCGGAAGTCGCGCGCGGCGCACTCGTAGGTGTGGTTGCCGTCGATGAAGCAGAAGCCGATGGGCCCGCCGAGGCGGACCGTGCCGCCGACGACGTCGGGGACCTCGCGCCGCTCGCGCCATGCCGCGAAGAAGTCGTCGGAGGTCATCTCGACGCCCGCGGGGAGGTTGTCGGCGCAGAAGAAGCGGACGTTGCGTGCGAACGACTCGCGGACGTACTCGCGGTAGCCGTCGGACGTGACGCTGGTGTGGGGGAAGGTGATGCCCGGCGGCAGCCCCTCGAACATCCACGGGTCGCAGGCGATGAGTCGGTTGGTCCGGCCGTGCTTGCGGGCGAGGTGGCACATCTGGACGGCGGAGAGGCCGGCGAAGGAGCCGATCTCGACGATGGGCGCGCCGTCGGGCATGTGCCGGATCGCGTGGTCCATGCAGAAGGGGTTGCCCGCGGACGGGTGGCCCGCGACCGCGAAGCGGGCCCACGTGAGAAACCCGTCGTCGAGTTCCCGGACTGGGGGCGGCACCTCCACCGGGCGCGTCAGGAGGCCGGCCCGGAGCATTCCTTTCTTGATCAGTCCTCTGATCCTCATGGGTTCCAGTGTACGCGAGGTGGAAGGGTGTTTACGCTCGACACGGGGACGATTCGTGCTATGGTGGGTCGTCCGCTCACCGTTCGGGGAGCCGTGCATGATCCGCAGAGCTTTCACGCTGATCGAGTTGCTGGTGGTCATCGCGATCATCGCGCTGCTGATCGGGATCCTGCTGCCGGCGCTGGCGGCGGCGCGGGCGGCGGGGC
>CAZMPE010000196.1:0-1552 GCA_964567955.1 uncultured Phycisphaeraceae bacterium
GCACCGACGTGTACTCCCTCGGCGTCCTGCTCTACGAACTGCTCACCGGAACGACGCCCTTCAACCAGGACGAGCTGATGAGCAAGGGCTTCGCCGAGATGATGCGGATCATCCGCGAGGTCGAGCCGCACAAGCCGTCCACGCGGCTCTCCATGCTCGGCACGGCGGACTCGCGCGCGGCGGCGCGCCGCCAGATCGATCCGCAGAAACTCCGCTCCCTGCTCAGGGGCGATCTCGATTGCATCGCGATGACGTGCCTGGAAAAGGAGCGTTCGCGCCGGTACGACACCGCCAACGCCCTGGCCATGGATGTGCGCCGGCACCTCTCCGGCGAGCCCGTGCTCGCCGCGCCCGTGGGAACCGTGTATCGCGCCCGGAAGTTCATCCGCCGGCACCGGGTGGCGGTCGCCGTCGGAACGCTGTTCGCCCTCGCGGTCGTGGGCGGCATCGCCGGGACGACCTGGCAGGCGATCCGCGTGACGAAGCAGAAGGACCGGGCCGAGGCCGCCGAACGGATCGCCCTCGAGCAGGCCGAGATCGCCAGGGCCGTCAACGAGTTCCTGAACAACGACCTGCTCGCCGCGGCCGCGCCCTCCACGGAGCGGGGCCGGGGCATCGACGTGACCATGCGAGAAGTGCTCGAGGAAGCCTCGAACCGCATCGATGTGGCGGGGGGCGCGGGCGGTCGGTTCGCCGGCAAGCCGCTCGTCGAGGCGGCGATCCGTGACACGATCGGGCAGACGTTCAGGCTGCTGGGGCTCCTCGACCGAGCCACGCCGCACATCGCTCGTTCACTGGCGTTGCGACAGGCCCACCAGGGACCGGAGCACCCCGAGACGCTGATCTCGACGTACAACTTCAGCTACCTGCTGCTGCTCAAAGGCAAGAGCCAGGACGCCGAGCGTCTGCTCAGGAGCACGCTGGAAATCCAGAGCCGCGTCCTGGGGCCCGAGGCTCCCGAGACCCTCCGCACAATGATGGGGCTGTGCTGGAGCCTGAACGAGCAGGAGAAGACGGTCGAATCGCAGCGGTTGGCGGAACGAACGCTGGAGATTCAGCGTCGCGTCCTCGGGTCCAACCACGCCGACACGCTCGGTTCGATGGCCAACCTCGCCGGAACCTACTACCGGCAGGGCCGGTACTCGGACGAGCAGCGCATCCGGCAGGAAGTGCTGGACATCCATCGCCGCGCTCAAGGGCCGGACCATCCCCGCACGCTCATGGCGATGTTCAACCTCGGCAACGCGTACCTGATGCAGGGCGAGCATGTCAAGGCCCAGAAGATGTACGAGCAATGCTGGGAGGGGCAGCGTCGCGTGCTCGGCGCGGAGCACACGCAGTCCCTGGCCACGCTGTCCAGCCTCGGGGCCGTGCTGGCCTGCCTCGGCCGGCATGCCGAAGCCGAGAGCATCGGCGTGCAGGTCCTGGAGACTCGGCGGCAAGCCCTCGGGCCGCAGGACATCCGGACGCTCGAAGCCATGAGAACGCTCGCCGACATCCACATCGAGGCGGGCAAGTTTGACGAAGCCGAGTCGCTGCTGGTGCCGGCCCT
>CAZMPE010000196.1:1562-5623 GCA_964567955.1 uncultured Phycisphaeraceae bacterium
AGACATTGTCCGGCTGACGGACCGCTCCTGCAGAGTCCCGCAGAAGCATGGGGACGAGAGCGCGGCGCCGGGGGTCATACCGCACCAGACCCCGACCGTTCGTGCCGAACCACACCGTGCTCATCTCCGTCCGGGCCGGCCTGATCCGGATCTACACCAATCAGAAGCGATCCGATCTCGCCCGCCCGCTCATCGTCGAACAACTCCAGATCCTGCGCGCCGACGCCGAGGCGCCCGAGGCATCGGCGACCATGCTCAACCGGTACGCCCGCCTGCTTCTCACCGCCGTGCCCGCGGACCTGCGAGACCCGATCGTCGGATTCGACTTCGCCCAGCGGGCCGCGGCGGCCAGCGGCGAAAAGGACGGCACGATCCTGGGCACGCTGGCCATCGGGTACTCGCTCAAGGGCGAGCATCAGATGGCCGTCGAAACGGCGGAGACAGCGCTCTCACAGCTGTCCCCCGAAAACGAGCCGGCCCGCAGGGACATCGAAGCCAATCTCGCGATCTTCCGCGCGGCGGCCCGGGCCGCGGGCGGCGCGGCACCGCCTGTCAATCGTTGAAGCGGTCATGCCGCGGCGGCGGAACTCGCTGCCGCCCTCAGGTCATCGGGACGAGGCCGGGACGGCACGCCAAACGTGCCTCACAACGCTCCGAGACTCCCCGCCCCGGGCGGCCGACACCACCAGCCGGCCCGCCGCCCTCACACACAAGCCGCCGCCCAGGCGGCCGCCTCGTCGGCGAAGGCGGGCAGGCCAGGCGCATCGACGATGCGGTTGCGCCGGTACACGATCAGCCAGCGGCCGACCCGCTCGATGGTGGGGCACTCACGCACCGCCGCCAGCCGGTCCGCAAGCGCCGGGTCGAAGACCGGCCGGTCGACGCCCGCGGGCACGAACAGGTCGTACCGCCCGTCAAGCCCCGCATGGCCGGTGGGCGACGGCGTCCCGCGTCCCAGGATCGTGTCCAGCAGCCCGGCGGGTTCCTTCGGCCGCAGGCACCAATCGCCGCCGTCGTCCGTCCGGAATGCCGCCACGCTCTGGCGAACCCGCCGACGCCGTCCGCTCGCCCCGACCGTGTACTCATAGTCAAAGAGGAACGCCCCCCCGTCGCCACGCGTCCGCTGGACATTGCGGAGAGACCCTCCGTGCCGCGCCAGGTGCGACCCGCGCAAGTCGCCCGCCAGCTCCGAGGCCTGATCCTCGGCCGGCGTCCAACCCCGGGCCGCGGCGAGGCGAGCGACGGCCTCCCGCCGCGCCCGCGTGCGTCCGAGAGAGCGCACGCCCAGAACCGCGAGCACGACCACCACAAGGACGGCAAAGGCGATGTCGGCCGGTGACATGACGAGAGCAGAATAGGAGCGGCGCACGCCGCCGCCGACCGGATCGCGCCGCGTCAGGCCGCGTCGGTCTGTTTGACCGGGATCAACAGCGACGCCGCCACGCCCGCCCCCAGCAGCCCCACGACGATCGCAAGCGACGCCCCCGTGTTGATCTTCAGTTCGCTGTGCACGAGGAGCATCTTCACCCCGACGAACAGGAGGATCAGCACCAGCGCGGGCTTGAGGTACCGGAACTTGCCGAGCATGTTGGCCAGCAGGAAGTACAGCGACCGCAGCCCCAGGATCGCGAACACGTTGGAGGTGAAGACGATGAACGGGTCGCCGGTGATCGCGAAGATCGCGGGCACGGAATCCACCGCGAAGACCAGGTCGGTGACCTCCACCACGATCAGCGCCAGCATCAGCGGCGTCGCGGCCCGGCGCAACGCCCCGCCCGGCCCGGGGATCCTCGTAAAGAACTTCTGCCCGTCGTAGTGCGACGAGATCGGCCAGAGCCGCCGCACCGCCCGCACCACGATGTTCCGGTCGGGGTGGACTCCGTCGCTCCCCGCGAACGCCATCTTGATCGCCGTCAGGACCAGGAACCCGCCGAACACGTACGTGATCCACCCGAAGCGCTGGATGAGCACCGCGCCCAGCGCGATCATCGCGCCGCGCATCACCAGCGCGCCGAGAATGCCCCAGAACAGCACCCGGTGCTGGTATTGCGCAGGGACCGAGAAGTACGAGAAGATCAGCGCGATCACGAAGAGGTTGTCGACCGACAGCGACCACTCGATGACGTACCCCGCGAGGTACTGCTTGGCCGCGAGCAGGCCGTCGAGGGTCACCGTTTCGCCGGGATTGCCCACGACCGGCACGTCCAGCCCCAGCCCCAGCCAGTGCGCGTCATACCCGAAGTAGACGAAGACCGTGAACGACAGCGCGCACGTCGTCCAGATGGACGACCAGATCGCCGCCTCCTTCACCGAGACCACATGCGCGCTGCGGTGGAACACGCCCAGGTCGAGCGCCAGGAAGAGCAGCACCAGCCCGACAAACCCGGCGTACAGCCAGATCAGGCCGCTCCCTCCGGTCAGCCCAGGCACCGAGAGTGAAACGTCGGCGAACACGTGATCCATGAGCCCTGTTCCCTGCGTCGGCGAAGTCAACACGGGACGCGCGCACGCCCGGTATCGGTGTTGGTCTTGCGCGTTGCGTCCGGACGCAAGGAGCGGCCGGGGGCTTGAGTCCTCGCCCCGTGTTGACGGCCCGCTCCGCCCGCGTGCCGCGCCCGGGTTCCGGACGGGCCGCGGGAGGCTACTCCCCAGCACTTCAAGGGCGGAAGCATAGCAAGCTTTCCGCGCCGGATGCGCCTCCCCCGGCCGAACCGGCCCGGACGGTCGGGAACCGGGGCCCGGCGGGCCATGACGCACAAAAAACCCGCGGCGCCGGCCGCGGGTTCTTGGTGGTCATCAGGACCGAAGCCCCTCGGTCGCTACGAACGACGGCGACGGCCGGCGGCGAGCAGGCCCGCGCCGAGCACCAACGCCGACATCGGCGCCGGGATCGGGTCCGTCGAGACCGTCGCGCGGACCGCCTCGGAGCCGAACGTCAGGTTCGGATACGCGAACCCGCCGTTGGGGAAGTCGGTCCGAACGTAGCCGGCGGAGATCGTCACACCGGGACCCGGGACCTTGTCATTGCTGAGCGTGACGTTGTCGCCGTTCACTTCGCCCGCGACACGGTACGTCCCCGCGGGAAGCAGCAGGTCCGGGATACCCGCCATGAACCACACCGCCGTGCCATGGGCGGACGGAACCGTGAAACTCCCGGGCGTGACCGTCGCGCTCGCCAGCAGCGCCTGCGAGCCGACATCCCACAGACCGACCATGTGCGACTGGGTCAGGCCGTCGCCCTCGGCATCGATCCACCCGAGGCTCCGGACCGTCATCGGCGCCGTGATCGTGAACTCCGACCCCGCCACGTAGTTCCCCGTCGAAAACGTCTGCAGCGTCGAAGCCGGACCGCCGTCAATCAGGATCCCGGCCGAAGCGGTGAAAGGCATGGCGACGAACGCCGCGCACGCGGCAAGGGTCCTTCCGGTCGTCATCTTCATGGTGTTCTCTCCCATACCTGGTCGAACAATCCGGCGCCGCCGGCAATGTCCGGCGGCGCGAAGCAATCGCTCACTCCAGAACGAGCGTACATCAGCCGGCGTGCAGGTGGAAGTCCAACACCAGAAAATGCTGAAAATCCGCGGCATATGCGGACGACCAGGTGAGGTTTCGCACACCAAAAAATGGGGCACAATAACCCATGCGGATCACGAAAGCGGCCAACGCGAAGCACCGATCCGATCCGAGCCCCATTGGCGTTGAGTCCGCACACTCCGGTGTTTGCAAGTTACTCGGGACACGTTGACGCGCTCTGTGCTCGGATCCGCTTCGGACCCTGCGCAGTCGCCCATCTCTGCGTCGCGTTCGCACACCAAGCTGCGCGGCGTACATGAGAAGGGCCCTCGCCCCTCCGCCTCTACTTGACCGACACCATCAGGTGATCGACCAGCCACTCGACGTCAATCCGCATGTCGGTCCCGCGGCGCATCTCGAGCACCGTGAGGGGTTCATCCGCCTGCGCTCCAGGACCGAGCTCGTACTCCGTCCGGTCCCACACCCGGCCGTCGTCCAGCGCCTTCTCGATGCGCAGCTGTACAACCTCGTCGGACCGATTGGTCACG
>CAZMPE010000197.1:0-5589 GCA_964567955.1 uncultured Phycisphaeraceae bacterium
CGTACGCCGGCGTGTTCCCCGATGTGCCGCCGAGCGGCGCCCACCAGACGATCGCTCCAGGCTGGTGCGGGTTGAGCGCGCCATCGAACGGATCGACATTCACGCAATACAGCCGACCCGATGTCCCGAACCCGTCGTAGTCCGTGATGAACGCGCGATCCGCTGGCCCGCGGTCCGACGTCACCAGCGGCGAGGCGTGCACGACCGGCCGGTTAAGCACCGTCTGCCATTGCAGCGCGCCCGATGTCCGTTCAAACGCCAGCAGCCACGAGCCCGACGCCACCACGACGATCCCGCTCCCGGGGTCAACCGCCGGCGTGGACCACGACCCGAAGACCGCCGCCGGGATCGGCGCGCTCCACTCCGCCGCCCCGCCCGCGCGGGCGAACGCGTACACCCGCGCCGTGCCGCCCGATGCGCCCGTCGCGTACACGCGCCGTGCATCCGCCACCACGCCCGCCTGCGGGTTGAACGTGATCGCGCCCCCGGCCGGGTCCGTCGCGGCCACCCACGCCGCCGCCGCGAGCGAATCCGGTCCGCCGCTCGTCGCCGCTACCCGCGACGGCGATCGCCCAAAGTGCGTCCAGGGCTGCGCCGTCGCAACCGAACACCAAAGCAGCGCAGCAGCGCACAATGCCGAACGCGCCATCATCGCTCACCGCCGAGTTCCGCCGCCGTGCGCCGCGATCGCCGCGCCCCTGTCAGCAGCAACCCCAGCAGAACCGCCGCGCCCGGCGCGGGAATCGCCGTCACGTCCGCCACCGCGTCGATCTCCACCGTCGCCCCCGCCCCCGCCGTGATCCGCACGTACGAAATCGCGCCCAGCCCGGTCCCCGCGATGTCGATCCCCGTGCCCCCGCCCGAGCCGTTGTACGCGCTCACCAGTTGCACAAACGTCATCCCCGTCGGCGCCAGCATCGGATCGACCGGCCGCGTGAAATCCGTGTTCACGAGCCCCGGCACCGGCGAGTACGGATCGGTCAGGTCCGCGTACCCGAGCGTCGGGAACGGCCCGTCCGCCACGCCGGGCACAACAAACCAGTTGAACCCGTCCGCGCTGACCTCCACCGCGCCCCCGCCCGCGCCGAAGATCCCGGCGACGACGCCCGCGGGGTACGCCCCGTCGATGTACCCCGTGTTGCCGAAGATGATCAGGTCGATCCCGAACGGGTTCGCCGCGTCGTTCGTCACCGGCTCGTCAAACCGCAGGACCAGGTGCCCGCCCTGCCCGATCGACACAATCTCGTTGGCCAGGTACGGCGGATTGAACGGCGTCACCGCGCCCGGGAACACGCCGACCCCCGCGAACCGCGTCGGCTCACCGAGCGCCGACCCCGGCAGGTTGTACCCCGGCTGGATCCCGGCCCCCGGCACATACGACACGACCTGGTCGGCCCACGGATCCGATGCGAAGACACCGCCGGCGAAACCGCCCAACGCCGCGAGCGAAACGAGAAAACGCGACATGTCCGACCTTTCGGCGCCGCCCGCCTAGCGTGGACGGCGCGGCGATACACGCGTCTCGATGCGCGCGAGACGATCCCCGCGTCTGACCGGGCCGCCGCGTCGGGTTTCGTTGCTCCGGGTGGGCCGCGCGCCGGGAACGCACGCCGCGACCTGTTCCGGAGCCCCATGCACGCGAGGGCCGCCGAACCCGGGCCCCCGGTTCACCGGGGTCCCGTCGTCATCGGCAGGTCTTCCGGCTCAGGGCCCGCCGACCCGGCCTTCCCATCCGCACAGCGGACAGTGGCGTTCTGGATCGGCGGATTCGTGCCCTTTACGGCGGCGCGTCCGCGGCGGGATAGGCCCCGATGGGCCGTCACCGCACTTCCCGTTTTCACCCGCTCGATGGCGGGCACCGATGACAAGGGCAGCATAGCGGCGGGGCGCAGCGTGTCAACGAAAGGGATGACCAACGGGACAAGCCCCGCGCAAACGACTCAACGGGCTATCGGCTGTTGGCTATTGGCCAAGGAGTCCGGTTGATCGGCGATCGTCGGAGACCGCTGCCGTTCGTCGCGAGCCGTGATCCGCGAGCCGCTTCTGGAGCGCACCGAGCATCCGCCGGACCGATGCGAGCATGGCCGACACACGATCGTGCTCTTCGACCGCCAGGTACCCGAGGTCTCGGGCCAGTTGGAGCTCGTAGTCCAACTCACTCGCGGAGCCCTGCGCGATCTGGACGTGCCGGCCGAAAGCACGATCGCTTCCGAGCCCGCACCCCTCTGCGAGATTGGCGGGAATCGAACTCGCCGCGCGCCGGATCTGAGAGATCAATCCGTAAAGTTCTTCCTTCGGAAACCCCCGCGTCAGGGTGTACAGGTCCAGCACAAGCTGGTGCGCCGCATGCCACACTTTGAGCCGGCGATAGTCCTGCACGGTTGCCTCCCCGTCTCAACAGCCTCCGGCCAATAGCCAATGGCCGACAGCCAACAGCCTCCTACTTCCCCTTCTCGTACAGGAACGCGCTCGGCAGCCGACGGTTCTCTTTCCCGTTGTGCACCGCGTACGTTCCGCCCTTCCAGATCGACGCCGACCCGTACGCCCCGTCCTTGCGCACCGCGTAGAAGCTCACGTTGAAGTTCGGCCGGCCTTCTGAATCGCGCAGGCGCTTCTCCCGCGTCCGGTCCGCAAGCCGCTTCGCCACCGCCAGGCACGCTTCAGTCGGCGAAAGCCCGCTCTCCATGTGCTGCACGATGCTGAACGCGCCGCACACCTGGATCACCGCCTCGCCCCGCCCCGTCGCCCCCGCCGACCCCACCGCGTTATCGCAATACATGCCCGCCCCGGTGATCGGCGAGTCCCCGATCCGCCCCGGCAGCTTCCACGACAGCCCGCTCGTCGTGGTGCACGCCGCGACGTGACCCGTCGCCGTCACCGCCGAGCAGTGGATCGTGCCCGTCGTGTACGGCACGCCCGAGCCCGGCCGGATCGGCGCGCCCGGATCCTCGATATTGATCGGGCTCGCCCGCCACCCGAGCGGCTTGTCCTCCCGCTCGTCGTCGTTGAGCCAGTCGTCGTCGTGCCCGAGGTTGGCCCGCCACTTCACCCACGCCTCGCGCGCCGCGTCCGTCAGAAGATTCTCCTCCTTGAACCCCATCCGCAGCGCGAACTTCAACGCGCCCGGGCCGACCAGCATGACGTGGTCCGTCCGGCGCGCCACCAGCAGCGCCACCTTCGCCGGGTTCTTGATATTCTCCAGCGACGCCACCGCGCCCGCCCGGTGCAGCGCCCCGTCCATCACCGAGGCGTCCAGCTGCACGACCCCGTCCTCATTGGGCAGGCCGCCGTACCCGACCGACATGTCGTTCGGGTCGTCCTCGACAATCTTCACGCCCTCGACGATCGCGTCGAGCGGGTGCGAGCCACCCAGGATCATCTCCATCGCCTTCGCCGTCGCGGGAAGGCCGTTCCCCGAGGAGATGACGCACGGCCCGCGATGGCCGTCGCCCGGATGGTCCCCGGCGGGTTGATGAGATGTGCTCCCCACGGCGTGCGCTCCGAGTGTCGCGGCGAGGGCCGTCGTGGCGACGAACTGGCGGCGGTTGATCTCGTTCATGCCGCCAGTCTAACGGCCGGAACCCGCCAGTGTACAAGCCGCGCTTGACCCGGCGCACCCCGCGAGCGAACGATGCCCGCGTGACTCAGACGGCCCACGAACACGTCCCCACCCGCGAAGGCTACGACCGCTGGGCCGAGGTCTACGACGGCGAGGGCAACCCCCTCATCGCGCTCGAAGAGCCGCTCGTCGCGCGGCTCATCGGCGACGCCCGCGGCCTCGACTCGGCCGATATCGGCTGCGGCACCGGCCGGCACGCCCTGCGACTCGCAGCCGCCGGCGCCCGCGTCACCGCCATCGACTTCTCCGAGGGGATGCTCGCAAGGGCCCGCGCCAAGCCCGGCGCCGACCTCGTCACCTGGCGCTCCGCCGACGTCGGCGCGCCCCTGCCCCTTGCCGACGCCTCCTTCGACCTCGTCCTGTGCGCGCTCGTCCTCGACCACATCGCCGACCCCGGCACGCTCTTCAAGGAACTCCGCCGCATCGCCCGGCCCGGCAGGCCCATCGTCGTGTCGAGCATGCACCCCGCGATGATGCTCCGCGGCGTGCAGGCCCGCTTCACCGACCCCGCGACCGGGCGCGAGGTCCGCCCCGCCAGCAGCCCGAACCAGCTCAGCGATTACGTCAACGGCGCGCTGCACGCGGGCCTCGCCATCGACCACTTCAGCGAGCACGCCTGCGACGAGGCCCTCGCCGCGCGCGTCCCCCGCGCCGCCAAGCACATCGGCTGGCCCATGCTCGTGGTGATGCGCCTGATCGCGTGAGAACGGTGAGGGTCCAATCTCCGGCATACAGTCCGCCGCCGTGAAGCTCCCGTACCGAGCCTGGCTCCTCATCGTGTTCGGCGTGGTCCTCGTGATCGGGTGCATCAACCCGGTCAACCCGCTCGATCTCGTGCTCGAGCACATCCTCACCGTGGCCCTCGTCGGCGTGCTCGTCTGGACCGGCCGCCGCCGCCCGTTCTCCAACCTCGCCTACACCGGCGCCTTCGTCTTCCTCGTCGTCCACGTCTACGGCGCGCACTACACGTATCAGCTCACGCCCTACGACGCGTACGCCGAGCGCCTCTTCGGCCGCAGCATCTCCGACATGTTCGGCTTCACGCGCAACCACTACGACCGCGTCGTCCATTTCGCTTTCGGCATCCTCTTCTTCCCCATGGCACGCGAGATCATGGTCCGCGTCGCGCACCGCGACGATCTCGTCACGCGGATCCTCGCGGTGATCTTCCTCAACATCTTCAACACCGGCTACGAGCTGCTCGAGTGGCTGCTCACCATGGTCGTCGCGCCCGAACAGGCCGAGATCTACAACGGCCAGCAGGGCGATATCTGGGACGCGCACAAGGATGTCGGCCTCGCGACCCTCGGCGCCCTGATCGCCCTCGCCGGTTCGATCCTCATCGCGAGCCGGCGATCATCGCCTCCAGCCGCGACCTGACGTCGGGCCACTCCTCCGCGATCACGCTGTAGTACACCGTATCGCGCACGAACCCGTCGCGCACGAGCCGGTGCCGCCGCAGCCGCCCCTCGTACGACGCCCCGATCCGGAGGATCGCGGCCCGCGAACGCTGGTTGCGCGCATCGGTCTTGAGCTGCACCCGCACCGCCCCCAGCGTCTCGAACGCGTGCCGCAGCAGCAGGTACTTGCACTCCGTGTTCAGCCCGGTCCGCCGCCACGGCGCGCCCACCCACGTCGCCCCGATCTCCAGCGCCCGGTCCGCCCGCCGGATCTCCATGTACCGCGTCGACCCCGCGACCCGCCCGCTCGGACGGTGAACAATCGCGAACGGCCGCTCGCTCCCGGCCGCCGCGGCGTCCAGCGCCCGCTGGATGTACGCGTGCACCTCGGGCTCATCCCGCGGCCCCGCGTACGGCATGAACGTCCAGATCGACTCGTCCCGCGCCGCTTCGAGCAGACCCGGCGCGTGCGACAGCGACAGCGGCTCGAGCCGCGCGACGTTCAGTTCAAGCGTGACCGGGCGAACGTCCATGGTGCTTCCTCAGAGATGGACCGATCGTACCCCCGTC
>CAZMPE010000198.1:0-1691 GCA_964567955.1 uncultured Phycisphaeraceae bacterium
CTGTTGACCGCGCGTTTCAGTCGCTCGTGCTGCGGGCCCGCCTGCCCGAGGAAGATCGGCTTGAACTGGTTCATTCCCGCGTTGGTGAACAGGAGCGTCGGGTCGTCGTGCGGCACCACGGGGGACGAGGGGACGAAGATGTGTCCACCGGGGCCCGGCTCGGGCTTGGAGAGGAAGAAATCGATGAACGTGCGGCGGATGTCGTCGGCGGTGGGGTGCATGCGTCGATCGCGGCTCCGTGGGGCGGAAGTATAGGGAAACAGCGGCTTCGGCCGCCGCTGGCCCGCCGAATCATCCGCGCGACTTGCGGACTCGACGCGTTTGACCGATAAACTTGGCATGCGCCAGTACGACCTGTGTGTCATCGGCAGCGGTCCCGCGGGCCAGAAGTGCGCGATCCAGGCGGCGAAGCTCGGGAAGCGTGTCTGCGTGGTGGAGAAGCGGCACGTTGTCGGGGGGGCCGCCGTCGAGACCGGGACGATCCCGTCCAAAGCGCTGCGCGAGGCGATCCTGCGTCAGGCGGAGGAGCAGGGTGCCGGGCGCTCGGCCGACCGCGGCACGAGCCGGCAGGCGGCGTTCGCCAATTTGCGCGGCAGCTGCAACCAGGTGATCGCGGCGGAGATCGAGCTGGTGACCGGGCACTTCGCCCGCAACGGCGTCGACGTCCTGACCGGCACCGGCGCGTTCACGGACGATCACACGGTCGAGGTGATCGGAGAGCACGCGCGCGAGATGGCGCAGGCGGAGCACTTCCTGATCGCGACCGGAACGCGCCCGACGAAGCCTGAGAAGATCTTTTTCGACGATCGGAACATCTTCACCAGCGACGAGGTGCTGGACCTTCCGACCCTTCCGCGATCGATCATCGTCGTCGGCGGCGGCGTGATCGGCACCGAGTACGCGTCGATGCTCGCCGCGATGGGTGTCCGGGTTACCCTGGTCGAAGGGCGCACGCGGCTGCTGGACTTCGTCGACGCGGAGATCACGGAGGCCCTGCAATACCACCTCCGGCAGGCGGGGATCACGCTCCGCCTCGGCGAGAAGGTCGTGACGATCAACGCCATCGAGCCGACGGAGGGGGCCCGCACCAGCGACAACATGATGGCCGAGGCGGTCCTGGAGAGCGGCAAGACGCTTCGGGGCGACGCGCTCATGTACTGCGTGGGGCGTCAGGGGAACACCGAAGGCTTGAACCTGGCCGGCATCGGGATCATCGCCGATGACCGCGGTCGCATCAAAGTCAACGGCAACGGACAGACCAATGTCCCGCACATTTACGCCGCGGGCGACGTCATCGGGTTCCCCGCGCTCGCGAGCACGTCGATGGAGCAAGGGCGGCTGGCGGCGTGCCACATGTTCGGGCATCCGTCGCAGTCGGTCGCGGAGTTGCTGCCGTACGGCATCTACGCGATCCCCGAGCTGTCGATGGTGGGGTGGACGGAGGAGCGGCTCACCGCGGAGGGCATCCCCTACGAGGCGGGGATCGCTCAGTACAAGGAGATCGCCCGGGGCCAGCTGCTCGGCGACGAGATCGGGATGCTCAAGCTGCTGATCCACCAGGAGACACGGGTACTGCTGGGCGTGCACATCCTCGGGACGGGCGCGACGGAGCTGGTGCACATCGGGCAGGCGGTCATGGCCCATAAGGGCACGGTCGATTACTTCGTCAACACCGTGTTCAACTACCCGAC
>CAZMPE010000198.1:1701-2803 GCA_964567955.1 uncultured Phycisphaeraceae bacterium
CAGGTCAAGGTCGCCGCGCTCAATGGACTCAACAAGCTCAGCAACGTCTAGCGCCGGCGCCGGGTGACGCCGATTGCTCCGACGGCGGCACCTGCTCCGATCGTGGCCGGCGCGGGGATGATCGCGCCGCCATAGACCGCGCCGAGACCCGTCGAGCCGATCAGCGTGCTGGTGCCCGTCGCGGGATCGAGCCGGAAGAGCCTGTTGTTCCCGAATGGGCCGCCGATGGCGTAGATCGTTCCATCAGCGGCGGCGGCGACGACTTCCTCGGCTCCGGGGATCGGGGCGGCGTGCAGCACATCCCAGGTGACGCCGTCGAGCGCGTAGAACATGCCCGCCTTGCAGCCGATGAGTGAACCGGCCGGAACGGTGCCGGAGCCCATCATGGGCACAGCGACCGGAAGCAGGTCGAGTGAGTAGAGCACGCCGGTGGGGACATTGAGACCTCCGGGGACGTGTGTGGCGAGACCGGTTGCGGTGTTCAGAAGAAAGCGGTCGTACACCTCGGTCGTCCAGAGGTTGCCGGCCGCGTCAAACGTGAGCGTCTCCCAGACGCCGAGCAGAAACGTCGGTCCGATGGGGGTGGCCAACCCGGTGGACGTGTTGAGCGTATAGAGCCGCTGGGTGGCGACCTCAACGCCGAAGAGTGTGCCGGCGGGGTGAGTCGTCCCCCCGGGTCCCGGCGTCGGCGCCGTGCTGAAGGCGAGGCCCCAGATCCCGCCGTTGAATCCGATCGGTCCGACCGGCGTGGCGGCGCCGGTGGAAAGGTTGATGGTGACCATCACATCCGAGACGCTGTCGATGGCGTACATCACCGGCTGCCCGAGGGCGGCCGCGCCGGGCAGAGCCAGCGTCAGGATGGCCGCGAACTTCGTCTTCATGAACGTGTCCGATCGTCAGTACGCGTACTTCGGCGACCACTCGCCCGCGCCGGCGCGCAGCAGGTCAAAGAGGTGCCAGACGGAGCAGAAGCTGTCTCCCGGGCCGAAGTGCGCGGTCCCGGTACGGGTGATGACGCCGTCGGCGGCGCGATGAAACGCGGAGACGCCGGGTTGCACATGGCCCGGCTCGGGCTCGTAGCCCAGGTCCTTGTTGAATGTGT
>CAZMPE010000198.1:2813-5566 GCA_964567955.1 uncultured Phycisphaeraceae bacterium
CCTGGCCTGACACGACGCGGAAGTTCCAGCCGCGCGACGCGGCGAACTCCCGGAGTGTCGCGGGATCGTCCGGCGAGACCAGTGCGAACGCGGAGCGGTTCTCCAGGTGCTTCGTGAACCCGATGAAGCCGTCGGCCCAGAGCGTGCAGTAGGGACACTTGCGGCCCATGTTGTGGATGAGCAGCAGGTCGGCCTTCGCGCCGAACAACTCCTGAAGGGTGATGCCCAGCCCGTCGGGGGTCCGGAACGTGTAGTCGCCGACCGGCTCCGGCTTCGCACGCCGGCGGGCTTCCGTCAGCTTCTTGTTGAGCGCGTCGGCCTGTTTCTCGAGGGCTCTGATCTCGTCGTTCATGGTTGCGCCTCTGTCGTCGCGGGCCCTTCGTCCGACGATACTCGCACGCCCGATTCGTTGCAACGATTATCCCGAGGTTGTCGCGTCCGGCCGGCTCTCTTCGTGGGCCGACGTCGCGGGCGGCCGCACCAGCGGCCGGTTCGGCAGAACGCCGCGCAGCCGCAGCCAACGGGTGATATGCAGGAACGACCAGAAGCAGATGGCGAGGGCGGGTCCGATGGCGCCGAAGGCGACCTGCTTGGGATGATTGGGGAAGAGCTTGAACGCGAAGTGGACCGCGACGGCGAAGACCGCTACGACGATGGGAACGAGCCAGGGTTTGGGGCGCTTGCGGATGGAGGCATCGGCCCGCGCGGCCATGGCCTGCGACTCGAGTTTCACGCGCTTGAGCAGGGAGCGTGCCCAGACGAACTCGGTGGCGAGCAGCGCCAGCCCGCCGACGGCCAGCGGGATGCCGCCGGGGCCCGGGAGCAGGACTCCGATGGGGATGCTCAGGCCGATGACGGTGACGCCGATCACGAGGATGGCGACGCGGCGGGAGCGCTTCCACGCCTCTTCCGCGACCTCCGAGAGTTCATCGAGAGGGGACTGGTCCGCCCACTTGGCGCGGCGCTGGCTCACGATCGATGCGATGAGGCCCGTGCCGAGGATTGTCAGGATCCCGATCAGGTGGGCCGACGGAGGGAAGACAATCATCTTTTCCACCAGCATCGTCGCGCCGATGAAACCGAGAACGAAGACGAGGCTCGTCTTGAGGTACACGAACCGCTCGATGAGGGCGGCGATCGTGAAGTACAGGGCCCTGAGGCCGAGGACCGCGAAGCAGTTGGAGGCGAACACGATGAACGGGTCGGAGGTGAGCACGAAGATCGCGGGGATGGAGTCGATGGCGAAGATCGTGTCGATGACGTCGATCACGATCAGGGCCAGCAGCATGGGCGTGGCGACCATGCGGCCATCGACACGCGTGAAGAACTTCGCGCCGTCGTACACCGGGGACACCTTGAGCATGCGCCGCGAAAGGCGCACGACGAGGTTCTTGTCAAGGTCGGGGTCCTTGTCGCGCGTCAGCAGCATCCGGACCGCGGTCAGCAGCAGGATGGCGCCGAAGATGTACAGGATCCAGTGGTATCGCTGGACCAGTTCGGCGCCGATCAGGATCATGACGCCGCGCAGGGCGAAGGCCCCGATGATCCCCCAGAACAGAACGCGGTGCTGGTACGCGGCGGGGACCACGAAATAGCGCATGAGCATCGCGATCACCAGCATGTTGTCCATGCTGAGCATGTGCTCGACGAGATAGCCGTTGAAGAACATCAGGGCGGCTTCCCACGCGGTGCGCGGGTGGCCGGAGGGCGGCCGGACGTGCTCGGCGGTTGGAACCATCGCCGGCCCGGCCCCGATGGGAGCCGCGCCCCGGGCCGCATCGGCCACGTGCCCGATCAGCCCCTGGCTGTAGAGGAAGTAGACCGCCACGTTGAATGCCATGGCGCAGAGGACCCAGAGGGCCCATTGGCGGATGGCGCGCCGCGCGCTGATGACGTGCGTGCCACGGTTGAGCACCAGCAGGTCGATCGCCAGGAGGCCCGCGAGCAGAACGCAGAAGCTGGTCCAGACCCAAGTCGACGTGTCCGCCATGCCGCCTTCCTGTGGCGCCGATCGCGAAGCTCGGCCGTCCGACTCCTCGCGTGCGGTTCGGAGCCGCTCCGATCCCGGTCACGCGGGATGTACAGCGTAGGGGAACCGCGGCAGGCGCACCCGTCGCCCGGGCCCGTCCCGGGCCGGTGGTCAGGCGTTCACTTCGGGCAGCGGCTCGCCCCGGACTTCCTTGTAGACGCTTCCGTCCACGAAGCCCTGGAGCTTGCGGGCGCGCACCGGGTGTTGGAGCTTGCGGATGGCCTTGGCCTCCACCTGCCGGACGCGCTCGCGGGTGACTTTGAAGATGCGGCCGACTTCTTCAAGGGTGTAGGTGTACCCGTCGCCGATGCCGTACCGGAGCTTGATGATCTCGCGCTCCCGGTACGTCAGCGTCCGCAGCACCTGTTCGATGCGGCTCTTGAGCATGTCCGCCGCGGCGGTCTCGCTCGGCATGTCCTGGCGCTCGTCCTCGATGAAGTCGCCGAAGTAGCTGTCCTCGCTCTCGCCGACGGGACGATCGAGCGAGACGGGGTGCCGGCTGATCTTGAGAACGCGGCGGGTCTCGAGGACGCTCATCCCCGCCTTTTCGGCCAGCTCGTCGATCGTGGGTTCCTGGCCGGACTCCTGCAGGATCACCTTCTGGATGTTCCGCAGCTTGCTCATCGTCTCGATCATGTGGACGGGGATGCGGATGGTGCGTGCGTGGTCGGCGATGGCCCTCGTGATGGCCTGGCGGATCCACCAGGTCGCGTAGGTGCTGAAC
>CAZMPE010000199.1:0-5557 GCA_964567955.1 uncultured Phycisphaeraceae bacterium
GTCTGAGCTACGGGCAGCCCACCGCGAACTTCGTCTGGAAGCAGCCGAAGTCGGCGAGGTTCAGCATCGTGTCCCCGTTGCAGTCCGCGTACATGTTGCCCGTCGCGAAGTTGGTCTGGAAGCAGCCGAAGTCGGCGAGGTTGAGCATCGCGTCCCCGTTGCAGTCCGCGTAGCACGACGCGCACGCCGGCGAGGTGACCAGCACCGCGTCCACGCCCGCCTCGGTCTGCGAATCGTTGGGGTTGTCCGACACGGAGAACCGCAGCCGCACCTGCGCCGACGGCGTCACGTAGTCCGCGACCCGGAAGCTGTTGGAACGCCACCCGCCGGAGCTCGGACCGACGTTCTCGACCACCGACCAGGTGCTCCCGTTGTTGCCGGAGACCTCGACCGTCAGTTGATCCGTCACGCCCTGCACGCTGATCAGCCATCGCGCGTAACTGATCTCGGCCTCCGGGTGCGTCGCGAGATTGAACACCGGAGACAGCAGCCGGGTCGGCCCGCCGTCCAGATCCGCGTTGGCGCCGCTGCCGGTGATGTACGCCATGCCCGAGCCGTCCGCGTCGCCGATCGGCGCGCCCTGACCGCCGTTGGCGGCGGGGACGGCACGCGTCCACGCGCCCGCCGTGACGCTGGTGTTCTGGACGGTCCAGCCCGTGTTCGTCTGAAAGTTGTCGCTGAAGACCGTGGCGTTCCCGGTGCGGACCGTCGCCTTGTGCGTCTCGGCCGGCGCGTTGAGCGGGTGCGTGAACGTCCTTCCGTCGGTCGTGTCCGCGGTCACGTAGTAGCGGATGCGCGAGAAGCACGGGCTCCCGGGGATCGTCCCCGAGTAGTTCCCGCCGCCCAGCGCCGTCGTCGGGATCGCCGCGAACGGGCCGCCGTTCACGCTCACCATCAGCTTCACGCTCGCGGGGTTCACCGTCGCGTCGCGCTGCGCGATCTGCACCGTCACCGGCACAGCCTGCCCGGGCGACAGCACCGACGGCAGGCTCAGCGGATAGGAGAAGCTCAGCAACGACACCTTCATGATGAACAGGCCGCGCTCCAGGTCGCTCGCGATCACCGTCCCGCTCGGGAAGAACGGGTAGTTGCCCCAGTTCCCGTTGTAGCCCGTCCCGTTGTCCTCCGGACGCGTGTCGATCCACGCCACCTCCACCGGCCGCAGCGGGTCCTCCAGATCAAACACCCGCATGCCCGTCGTGTAGTTCGACTGGAAGAGGTAGCCGCCGCTCACGTACTCGTTGTGGTCCACGGACGGGAGACCCGTCGTGAACGTCGCCGTCAGGCGGGGGTTCGACAGGTCCGTCACGTCCATCACCCGCGTCAGCCCCCGCGGCACGTTGCCCTGCGACGGCGAGTCGAGCTCGTCGTTGATGTACACGTACTTGCTGTCGTTCGACAGCCACCCCTGGTGGCAGAAGCGGATACCCGGGTAGGCGACGAGCGAGAGCTGCACCGGCGCCAGCTTGTTCGTGATGTCGACGATGGCGAAGCCGTTGGTCGTGCCGTAGTACGGCCCGCCCGCGAACAGGAACGCGATCTCCTTGCCCGCGTACGGCCCGCTCGTGTAGTTCACGATCTGGGCCTCGTGCACGTACTGCGTGTTCCAACCGGGGCCCGAAAAGACCGGGCTGTTCGGGTTGGCCGTCGAGACCGGGATCAGCCCGCCGCCGTTCGCGTTTCCGCCGCAGGCATACAGGAACCCGGACGCCGGGTTCGACAGCAGCGTGTGCGTCGTGGTGTGCCCGCCCTGCATGATGTTGCCGACCAGGGTCACGGTGCCGCTGTCGATGTTGGACAGGTTGAGGACCTGGATCCCCACGCCGCTCGAATCGCTCACCGCGTACGCGTAGTTCCCAACCACCGTGATGTCGCGCCACAGCACGTTGACCGAACCCGGGATGGTCGGCCGGATCACCGGCGCCGCGGGGTTCGTGATCTCGACGATCCCGTTGCCCCAGCTCAGGCCCATGAGCGCGTACTCGCGCCCGGAGGGCGACACGTACCCCCAGCAGTCCGCCCCGTTGCTCCCGGACGTGTACCCGGGGAAGTTGTTCAGCGGGATCCACGTCACGAGCTCGATGTTCTTCGATTCGAACGTGGCGTCGGGCGAACCCGCGCCGCCCCGGGGGTCGCGGTAGCGGACGATCGGATGGACCACCGCCGGCTTGCGGTCGCGCAGCTTCTGGTCGTCGTCATCGGCCCGCGCCGTGGATGCAACGCCCAGAAACACCACCACCGCCGCGCCGCAACCGAGGATCGCGACGCCGGACACCGACAAACCACTCGTCTTCATGCTCATCTCCGCGAAGCCCCGGCCGCACGCTTCGACGGCGGCCGACACCCGAGTCTACTGCGAACCGACCGTCCCGCAATCCACACGCGTCGTTTCCCCGCATCTTCCCCCCTTCCGGGCCCGAGAAGTTACGGGGATGTTGGCAACCGCGGCCGGTCGTGATAGATTCAAACCGTGCAGAACACAAGCTGCTTTGGGAAGCCCGGCAAGCTGCGATTCGCGTGGGGACGCGGTCCGGTTGCAGCCGTTCTGGCTCTCGCGGCCCTCACCGCAGGGTGGGCGGCCCCGGCTGGCCAGCCCGGCGACCCGCCGCCGAAAGCCCCGGATCTTCCCTACATCCTCCTTGCCAACACCGACAAACTCCCCAGAGTGACGGTCTCCTGGCCGACGGAGGATGGCCCGGCGATCAGCATCACCGGCGACAGGCCCTACCGCTCACCGCTCGACCGCGAGGGGATGGGCCGGAACATCTCCACCTATGTCGCTCTCGGCGGGTACCGCCTGGAGCGCGGCGCCGGCAACCCCAAGGGGGCCATCCTCCGGGTCGGCCTCTACAAGATCGATATCGGCAAGCCCTTCTTTGACGACATCGCCCACGGCTCGAGCATTACCGTGACGCTGGCCGGCGTCCACATGAACCAGCCCGTCGTGCCCCGCCCGAAGACGACCGTCATGCATCTGAAGTACACCGCCGACGACCTCACCGCCTGCGGCCTCGGCGGACAGGCCTCCAGCCTCTTCTGCACCGCCGATCCGGACGACACGCTCCGCGGCCGGATCACGCCCGACAACGGGCGCCTGGGTTCGCTCGACGGCGGGCCCGATCACGGGCACGTGACACTCACCACGCTCGAGGACGGGTCGGTCACGATGACCGCCGAGATCCCCTACGCCCTGCTGCGCCACATCAAGGACCCCTGGCTGCGTTCGGTGCCCGGGACCTTCCTCGAGCCGACGCACTTCCACCTCGAGTTCGAGGTCCTTCCGACGGCGGTCGCCGCGGCACTCGACGCGCCCCCGCCCGCCGAGCCGCCGCCGCTCCGGTGACCCCATGACCGGCGCGCCATGAAAAGCGGGGCCGCTGTTGGCCCCGCCTGTGTTTCATGAAGCGCCGCCGCCTACGGGCAGCCGATCGCGAACTTGGTCTGGAAGCACCCGAAGTCGGCGAGGTTCAGCATCGAATCGCCGTTGCAGTCCGCGTACGGGTCCTGCGTCGCGAACTTGGTCTGGAAGCACCCGAAGTCGGCGAGGTTCAGCATCGAATCGCCGTTGCAGTCGGCGTAGCACGGCGCCGCGCACTGCGGGGCCGAGATTTTGAAGGCGTCCACGCCGGCCTCCACGATCGAGTTGTTGGGGTTGTCCATGGTCGAGAACCGCACGCGAACCTGCGCGTTGGGCGTGACGAAGTCCGCGACGCGGAACTCCTCAACGACCCAGCCGCCGCCGCCGCCCGTGATGCTCGAGACCACCGCCCAGGTCGAACCGTTGTTGTTCGACACCTCGACGGTGAAGGGGTCCTCGCCGGTGCTGGTATAGAACCACCGGGCGTACGAGATCCGCGCCTCGGGTTGGCCGCTCAGGTCGAGCGTCGGCGAGAGCAGGTTCGTCGGCCCCCCGTCGACATCCGCCGCACCGACCGCCCCGCCGACCGCGCCCTGGCCCGTGATGTAGCACATCGTCCCCGGATTGTCGTAGTCATCCTCCGGCTGGGCGGGCGTTCCCCCGTTGTTCGTGCCGATCGGGTCCACGCGCTCCCAGGCGCCGGTGGACAGATTCGTGTTCTGCACCGTCCAGCCCTGGTTGGTCTCGAAGGGATCGGAGTAGACCACCTGCGTGCCCGTCAGCACCTGCGCCGAGTACGCGGACGCCGGCGCATCGGGCGGGCTTGTGAACGTCTCCCCGCCGGTCGTCATGGCCGAGACGTAGTAGTCAAGAACGGAGAAGCACGCCGACGCCGGCAGGTTCGCCGTGAACTGGTTGTTCCCGAGCGCCGACATCGCGACCTCGGAGTAGTTGCTCCCGTTCACCCGGTAGTGCAGCCGCACGCTCGAAGCGTTGAGATTCACGAACTGCTCGGCGACATCGACCGTGATGGCCGTCGCCACGTTCGGCGCGACGATCGACGGCGTGCCGGACGGGAAGGTGAACCCGAGCCCGCCGACCCGCACCACGAACAGCCCGCGCTCGATGTCGCTGATCAGCACCGTCCCGCTGGGGAAGAACGGGTAGCAGGACCACGCGCCGTTGAAGCTGGCCGAGTTGCTCCCCGGGTAGGTGTCGAACCACGCGATCTGGGTCGGGTTGGTCGGGCTCGACGTCGCGTCGAACACCCGCAGGCCGCTGCGGTAGTTCGCCTGGAAGATCAGCCCGTTGTGCACGTACAGGTTGTGGTCGATCGCCGGAAGACCGCTCGAGAACGTGCCGATGAGGACAGGCGACGCGGGGTTGCTGACGTCGAACACCCGCGTGTTGGTGTTGATCCCGAAGTTCTGCTCATCGAGCTCGTCGTCGACGTACAGGTACTGCTTGTCCTCCGAGAGCCACGCCTGGTGGCAGTACGACAGCTGCGGGTAGCCCGCGCCGCCGATACGCACCATGTTCGATTTGTTGGTCACGTCCAGGACGTCCAGGCCTGCGCCGCCGTTGGCGCAGAACGCGATCTCCTTGCCCGCGTACGGCCCGCTCGTGTACGTCACCACCTGCGCGTCGTGGACGTACCGTGTGTTCCACGCCCCCACGATCGCCGGGCTCGCGGGGTTGGCCGTGCTGATCGCCACCAGCCCGCCGTTGGAGATGTTCGCGCCGCACAGATACAGGAACCCCGACGCCGGGTTCGCCGCGATGTTGTGCGTGCTCGTGTGCCCGCCCGTCATTACGTTGCCCACGTGCGTCACGACGCCCGCGTCGACCTGGCTCAGGTTGATCACCTGGATCCCCAGCCCGCCCTCGGATACGCCGTACGCGTAGTTCCCGATCACCTTCACGTCGTGCCAGGTGCTCGTCGCCCCCGGGACGTACCCGATGATCTGCGCATTCGCCGGGTTCGAAACCTCAACGACCCCGAACCCCTTCTGCAGACCGATGATCGCGTACTCACGGCCCGACGGCGACACGTACCCCCAGCAGTCGCTCCCGTTGCCCTGCGAGTTCGGGAACGCGCTCAGCGGAATCCAGCTCAGCAGGTTCACCGCCTGGGACTCGAACGGACCGTCCGGACCGCCCGGAGCGCCGCCGAACGCCGCGCGATAGATCGGCGCGCGC
>CAZMPE010000200.1:0-5554 GCA_964567955.1 uncultured Phycisphaeraceae bacterium
CGAGTTCTGTTCGGCGCTCCACCTCGAGATGATGGGCTACCTGCACATCAAGCCCAAGTCCGTCCACGCCGCCGGACCCGGCACGGACGCGACGGCGACCGCCTCGAAGTGACCGCACGGTCCGGCGCGGGCCACCGCCCGCGCCGGGCATTGGCATGAAGGGCCGGCGGCGGGCCCGCCTCACTGATGGGAGATTCCATGGCGCGATTGATCGAGACCCTGGTCGGCCCGCGTGTGCCCGAGGAGGAGCTGCGCGCCCGGCGGCTGCGTTACCTGGCGCCCACGCTGCTGTTCATGGCGGCCAGGATTCTGCTGCTGGTCTCGGTCTTCCTTCCGTACTGGCACATGGAGCTTGACGCGCCGCAGTACCCCGACGGGCTCTACCTGACGGCCTACGTCAACCACCTGACGGGCGACGTCCGCGAGATCGACGGGCTGAACCACTACATCGGGATGAGGCCGCTCGAGGAGGCGGCCAAGTACGAGCGGGCGGCGTCGGTCTGGATGATCATCGCGATGGTGCTGCTCGTGGAGGGCGCGGCGTTCGTCCGCAGCAAATGGGCGGTCGTTCTGGCGATCCCGGTCGTCACGTTCCCGATCGCGTTCTACGCGGACATGTACTTCTGGATGCGGACCTTCGGGCTGGGCCTGGACCCCGAAGCGCCGCTCTCGTCGGCGGTCAAGCCGTTCATCCCGACGGTGATCGGCGAGGGCGGGATCGGCCAGTTCAAGACGTACGGGGACTTCGGGACGGGCTACTGGCTCGCCGTGGCGTGCGCCGTGCTGACGATCGTCGGGTTCTTCTTCCACCGGCGCGCGTACCGCCCGTTGCACGTTCGTGCGGCCGCGGCGGGGAACGGGAGCGCCGCATGAAGACGGGCCGCGCCGAGCTTGTGATCGCTGCGGTGCTGCTCGCGGTGCTGGCGGGTGTGCCCGGCGTTTCGGCGCAGAGCCGCGATCACGCCGAACCGATCGCGGCCCCGATCGAGGGCGCGTCGTTCGCGCCCGGGGCCATCGGGATGCTCATCGCGGGCGCGGCGCCGGGACAAGTGGTCGAGATCGAGGAGGGCGTCTACCGCGAGCGGGTGCGGATCGACAAGCCGATCACGCTGGTCGCGCGCGGCCGGGTCGTCATCGACGGGGGCGGCCTCGGCGGCGTGGTGGAGATCACGGGGGCGAACGTGACGCTTCGCGGCTTCGTCATCCGGAACACGGGGATCGACCTGGACAAGGAGAACGCGGGCATCCGGGTGCTCGCTCCCGGGGCGGTGATCGAGGACAACACGCTGGAGGACATCCTGTTCGGGATTGACCTGCGCGAGGCCCCCGACAGCCGCGTCGCCCGCAACCGGGTCGGCGGCAAGGACCTGGACATCGCGCGGCGGGGCGACGGCCTGCGTCTGTGGCGGTCGGATCGGACGATCATCGAGGACAACGCGATCCACGACGGGCGCGACGCGATCATCTGGTACTCGAAGGACGTCGTTGTGCGAAGGAACACCGGGCGCGACTGCCGGTACGGGCTGCACCTGATGTTCAGCGACGGCGTGGTCATCGCGGACAACGAGTTCACCGGCAACTCCGTGGGGATCTACGTGATGTACAGCACGGGGGTCGAGCTGGTCCGGAACCGGCTGATCCGCAACCGCGGCCCGAGCGGGTACGGGGTCGGGCTCAAGGAGACGGACCGGTTCTCCGTTCGGGAGAACCTGATCGTCGGGAACCGGTCCGGCGTGT
The DNA here is from genome assembly GCA_964567955.1 of uncultured Phycisphaeraceae bacterium. Classification (GTDB taxonomy): domain Bacteria; phylum Planctomycetota; class Phycisphaerae; order Phycisphaerales; family UBA1924; genus CAZMPE01. The sequence goes on from CAZMPE010000200.1 coordinate 1,738, forward strand.
ACATCGACGGCTCGCCATTCACGAACGCCATGCCCGGAGTGTTCACCCGCAACACGATCGCCTGCAACGACATCGGGTTCACGTTCCTGCCGTCGGCGCGCGGGAACGAACTGACCGAGAACAACTTCATCGACAACATCGATCAGATCGCCGTCGCGGGGCGCGGGTCGCTGGAGGCGAACCGGTTCTGGAAGGGCGATCGCGGCAACTTCTGGAGCGACTACACCGGGTTCGACCAGAACGGCGACGGCATCGGCGACTTCATCCACGAGTCGCAGACCCTGTTCGAGAACCTGATGGACCGGCAGCCGGAGCTCCGTCTCTTCCTGTTCAGCCCCGCCCAGCAGGCGATCGAGTTTGTCGGCCGGGCCCTGCCGGCGGTGCGGCCCGAGCCCAAGTTCATCGACGAGGTTCCGCTGATGCGGCCGGTCCGGATCGTGGGTTTGACCGCCACCGGGCCGGGCGAGCGCGCGGGCGTCGCCGCGGGCGGCCTGTTCCTCGTCGTCGTAGGGGTATCGCTGATCGCCGGCGGGCGATCCGGGTTCGGGGGGCCGGCGGAACACGCCAAGGACAGAATACATGATCAACATCCGCGGGATCACGAAACGATTCGGGCGCGCCGTGGCGGTGGACGACGCCTCGCTCCACATCGAGGCCGGCGAGAGCGTCGCGCTGTGGGGGGCGAACGGCGCCGGCAAGACGACGCTGATCCGGTGCGTGCTCGGCGTGCTGCGGTTCCGCGGGGCCGTCGCGGTCGGGGGCCGCGATGAGCGGAGCGACGGCAAGGCGGCGCGCAAGCTCATCGGGTACGTGCCGCAGGAACTGGGCTTCTACGACGACCTGCGAGTCGCCGAGGCGATCGATTTCTTCGCGCGCCTGAAGGGCCTGGCCCGGACCGGGACGGCGGAGGCCCTCGAGCACGTCGGCCTGGCGGGGCACGAGCGGAAGAGGATCCGCGAGCTCTCCGGCGGCATGAAGCAGCGTCTGGCGCTCGCCATCGCGCTGCTCGGGGATCCGCCGGTGCTGATCCTGGACGAGGTGACGGCGAGCCTCGACGCTGTCGGACGGGACGACTTTGTCGGGCTGCTGGAACGGCTCAGCGGGGAAGGCCGGACGATGCTGTTCGCCTCGCACCGGATCGAGGAAGTGGCGGCTCTCGCGGGCCGGGTGGCGCTCATGGAGCGAGGGCGGATCTCGCGCATCGTGCCGTGCGCGGAGTTCGTCGCCGAGTCGGGCCGCGGCGCCGCCCTGCACCTCGTGCTCGCACCCTCCGTGCGGGAACCCGCGATGCGTTCCCTCCGGGCCGGGGGCTTCACGCCCCAGCTCAATGGCGTCGGCATCGTCGTGCCCGTCGCCCCGGAGCAGAAGGCCGCGCCCTTCCGCGTGCTGGCGGAGGCGCGCATCCCGGTCGACGATTTCGAACTGGTGCTGGCCGGTCCGGGCGCGGCCGCCACTCGGGAGGCCATGCCATGACGGCGATCACTTCGACGGCTCCGGTCCGCGCGGGAGCGCGTGCTCCTTCCACCGCGGGACGGAACATACTGACCCTGGCGCATCGGGAACTGCGCGACGCGGTGCGGAGCCGGTGGTTCCTGCTGTACACGGTGGCGTTCGCGGTCCTCGGCCTCGCCGTTTCGTTCGTGTCCGCGGCCGGAACCGGGGGCACCGGCGTCTCGGGCTACGGGCGCACGACCGCCGGCCTGATCAACCTTGTGCTGCTGGTCGTTCCGTTGATGGCGCTGACCGCGGGGGCGGCGTCGATCGCCTCCGACCGGGAGCGCGGCATGCTCTCGTACATCCTCGCCCAGCCCGTGGCGAGGATCGAGTTGCTGCTCGGCAAGTTCCTCGGTCTCGCGGGCTCGCTGCTGGCGTGTCTCGCGCTGGGGCTTGGGGTGTGTGCCTTGATCCTCGCGTGGAACGGCCAGCGGACAAGCCCCGCGAGCATGCTCTGGCTCTGCGGCATGTCCTTTCTGCTCGCCCTGGGCATGCTCGGGCTGGGCATGCTCATTTCGGTGCTGGCGCGCAAGGCGTCCGTGGCCGTGGGCACCGCGATCTTCGCCTGGCTTGGCCTCGTGTTCGTCACGGACCTCGCGTTGATGGCCGGGGCGGTGGCGCTGCGGCTCCGCATCGAAACCCTGTTCGCCCTCTCACTGGCGAATCCGCTCCAGGTCTTCAAGATGTGGTCGCTGCACGCGGTTGACGCCAGCCTCGACGTGCTCGGCCCGGCGGGCCTGTACGCCGCCGAAGAGTACGGCGGCTCGCTGCACGTGATCTTCGGCGGCTGCCTTGCGGCGTGGATCCTCGTTCCGCTTGCGCTGGCGGGCCTGTTGCTCTCTCGGAGGTGTCCGCTGTGAAACATCTGCACCGTCTGCTCCCCGCGGTTCTGTTCTGCATCCTGACCTGGCTCCCGGGCTGCGTGCGCGAGCCTCTCAGCGGGCCGCCGACGCTGCGGCCGGGGCGCGACGAATGCGCCGAGTGCGGGATGCTCATCAACGACGAACGCTGCTCCAGCGGCCTCCTGGTGGAGGAGGACGGACGGCGCACCCACCTCCTCTTCGACGACATCGGCTGCATGCTCGACATTGAGCGGGACGCCGGCGGCGATCGAGTGGTGCTGGATCGGTTTGTGCGAGACCACGGCACCAAGGCCTGGATCAAGGCCGGCGACGCGATCTACCTGTTCACGGATTCCGCGTCGCTCTCCACGCCGATGGGATCCGGGATCATCGCGTTCGCGATCCGGGCCGACGCCGAGCGTGCCTTGGGGCTGTACGGGGGTCGCCTGCTCAACAGCACCGAGTTGGCCGCCGAACGAAAGTCATGGCTTGAGAACCGCTACCGCCGGCCCGCCGGCTGAGAGGGACGCCCCGACGGCTTCGTGATCTCGATGCCGGGTCGCCCGGCGAGTCCCGAGGCCGCGGCGGGGAGGGGCCCGGATACCGGACACAGTCTGGTGTCCCCCCGACAGGCTCCGCCTGTATGCTGACGCCCCTTGCTTCCGGAGGGTCGCCATGTCCTACTTCAGCTCGAAGCCCATTTTCGTGATCGAGGATCGCCCGTGCGTTCGGTGCGGGTACAACCTGCGCGGGGCGACCATCGCGGGGGTGTGCCCGGAGTGCGGGGCGAGCGTGGCCGACTCGCTGCGGGGGGACGAACTCAAGTTCTCCGACCCGGCGTACCTGGCGACGCTGGCGAACGGGGCGCGCCTGGTCTGGTGGGGCGTCGTGGTGCTGATTCTGACCATCTTGGCGACGATCGTTGTCGGCGCGCTGGCGGCGATGGCGGGCCCGGGGACGGCGTCCGTGCTGCTCGTCGTCGGCCTGGCGATGCTGGGATCGGTCATCTTCTCGCTCGTCGGGTGGTGGATGGTCTCGACGCCGGACCCGATGGATTCGGAGGGGGGCGGGGCGACGTCGCGCCTGGTGCTGCGCGTGTCGCTGGCGATCGCGACGGTGTCTTTCCTCGGGAACCTGGCGCTCGAGATGAGCGGGCTGGCGCCGGCGGGCGGCACGCCGAACGCCGCGACGCCTCTCGGGATGCTGTCGTGGGCGCTCGCGACGCTCTCGCAGATCGCGTGGCTGGTGCAGTACTTCGCGTCGATGGTCTATGTGCGGGTGCTGGCCAGGCGGATTCCGGACGCGAAGCTGGCGTGGCGGGCGAAGGCGGCGATGTGGGCCGCGGTGATTACGTGCGGGCTCGCGATCATCGTCGTCGTGCTGATGTTTGTGCTGGCGGCGAGCGTGGCGGCGGCGGGCGGGGGGCCGGGCGGGGGCGCGGGGGCGCCCGCGGGCGCGGCGACGACCGGCGCCACGCTGGG
>CAZMPE010000201.1:0-5546 GCA_964567955.1 uncultured Phycisphaeraceae bacterium
TTCTGGCCGTCTGCAATCTGCCGGACGAGCGCGTGGACCTCTTTCAGGTGACGGGTCCGGCGCCGCAGCTTATCTCCTCGATCTCGGTCGGGCTCAACCCGGTCTCGGTCCGGTTCCGGACGAATGACGAAATCTGGGTCGTGAACCATATTTCGGACACGGTGAACATTTTCGACCGGACGGCGCTCAGGATCGTCGCGACGATTCAGACGTCCGACGAGCCGTGCGACGTCGTCTTTGCCGGGCCGGGCGGCAGCGCGTTCGTCTCGTGCTCGCAGGCCAACCTCGTCGAAGTGTTCGACCCCGCAACGCGGCTGAAGACGGGGACGATCGAGATCGACGGCGAGGACCCGCGGGCGCTGGCCGTAAGCGCCGACGGAAGCCAAGTTTACGTTTCGGTATTCGAATCGGGGAACGCAACGACGATCATCGGCGGGGGCGCGGAGACGCTTAACGTGATTTCGTTCCCGCCCAACGACGCGCTCTTCGACCCGGCGGGGCCGTACGGCGGCGTGAACCCGCCGCCGAACTTCGGTCCGGCGGCATTCTTCCCGCCGATCGCTCCGGGGCTGCCGATTCCCCCCTCGGTCAGCCTCATCGTGCGGCGCAACGCGCAGGGGCAGTGGCGCGACGACAATATTGGAAACTGGACCGAGTACGTCTCCGGCGCGAAGGCGCACATGTCCGGCCGCGTGCAGGGCTGGGATATGCCCGACCGCGATCTGGCGATCATTGACGCGGCGACCAACGGCGTGACCTACGTCACGGGGCTTATGAACCTGCTCATGGCGTCGGCCGTGAACCCGGCGAGCGGCGAGGTGACGATCGTCGGAACGGAAGCGCTGAACCAGATCCGCTTCGAGCCGAACGTGAACGGGCGTTTCCTGCGCGTGCAGCTCGCGCGGGTGAACCCGCAGCTTCTGACCAAAGCCGTCATCGATCTGAACCCGCACCTTGGGAACTACAGCACGAACCGCGTGCCGCAGGGGCAGCGCGACCGGTCGATCGGCGATCCGCGAGGGATCGCGTGGAACGCGAGCGGCACGAAGGCCTATGTGTCGGGCATGGGGTCGAACAATCTGGCCGTCATCGATGCGAGCGGGGCGCGGACGGGCCCCCAGCAGATCCAGGTGGGCGAAGGTCCTACGGGCCTTGCAATGGACAACGCTCGCAACCGGCTCTACGTGCTGAACCGGTTCGAGTCTTCGCTCTCGGTCATCAACACGGTTGCGGATATCGAGATCGCGCGGGTGTTCCTGCACGATTCCTCGCCGACGGCGATCCGCGCGGGGCGCAAGCACCTCTACAACACGCACAAGACCTCGGGGCTCGGCCACATCGCGTGCGCCTCGTGCCATATCGATTCGAGGATGGACCGCCTGGCCTGGGACCTGGGCGACCCGAGCGGCGCGATGAAATCGGTCAATTCGGTGGAGCACAACCTCGGGGGGAACGTCCCGGGGTTGAATACGGGCTTCGAGGCCTTCCACCCGATGAAGGGGCCGATGACGACGCAGACGCTGCAGGACATCATCGGGCATGAGCCGCACCACTGGCGCGGCGACCGGCTCGGGCTCGAGGAGTTCAACGGCGCGTTTGAGGGTCTGCTCGGTGATGACGCGCTGCTGACGGCGACGGCGATGCAGGAGTTCGAGGACTTCCTCGGGACGATCCACTTCCCGCCGAATCCGTTCCGGACGTTCCAGAACGGGCTGCGGACGAGCCTGCCCCTGCCCGGGCACTTCACGAGCGGCCGTTTCGGGCCTCCGGGGCTGCCGCTGCCCACGGGCAACGCGGTCGCGGGGATGAACTTGTACCGGGACACGGTGCGGCGACTGGACGGCGGGGCGTTCGCGTGCGTGACCTGCCACACGCTGCCCGTCGGCACCGGCGCGGACATGACGTTCTCCGGCGGTCAGTTCTTGCCGATCGCGCCGGGCCCGAAGGGCGAGCGGCACCACCAGGTCGTGTCGGTGGACGGTTCGACGAACATCACGATCAAGACGCCGCAACTGCGGAATCTGTACGACAAGGTCGGGTTCGAGGCGACGCAGACTTCGAACCGGGCCGGGTTCGGGTTCCTGCACGACGGGAGCGTCGATTCGCTGGCGCGGTTCGTGGATGAGCCGGCGTTCACGACGGCGAGCAACCAGGAGACGGCGGACCTCGTCGCGTTCCTGCTCTCGTTTTCCGGTTCGGACCTGCCCGCGGGCTCCACGACCAACGTGCTGATCCCGCCCGGGACCGCGAGCAAGGACACGCACGCGGCGGTGGGGTGGCAGACGACGCTGGTGGACGCGGGGACGGCGAGCGCGGCGCAGCTGCAGTTGATCACGGACATGATCGCGCTGGCACAGGCCGGCAGTACGGGGCTGGTCGTCAAGGGCATGGTGGCCGGCGCGCAGCGCGGCTGGGCGTACATCCCCGGGACCGGCAACTTCCAGTCGGACAAGCTGGCGCAGATCCACACTCCGACGCAGCTGCGGAACCTGGCGCTGCTCGGCGGAGAGCTGACGTACACGGTGGTGCCCAAGGGGACGGAGATCCGGATCGGCATCGACCGCAACAGCAACGGGGTCTATGACGGCGACGAGGTGCAGGCCTGCTACGCCGACTGCAACAGCGACGGGCTGCTGAACCTGGCGGACTTCGGGTGCTTCCAGACGAAGTTCGCGCTCGGCGACCCCGGCGCGGACTGCAACATGGATGCGCTCCTGAACCTGGCCGACTTCGGGTGCTTCCAGACGAAGTTCGCGCTCGGGTGCCCGTAGGACCGGCGTGGGCGCGCTCATGGACCGCCCGCGGGCGAAGCGGGCCTGAAATGCGGCGTCGTCGTCGAGGTCGACGGCGCCGTCGAGGCTGATGCCGAAGCCGGTCTGGGGAGAACCCGGGGGCGGCAGATTCGGACGCCAATCCATTGCGCTTGCGACGAGTTCGATCGTAACGCGGCCGGCGATGATCGCGGTCTCGACGGCCGGGCTGTTTGCGTTCCCGTTGTCGATCCGAACGGCTGGATGGATCGGCACCTTGCCGACGGGCTCGTTCGTGACACGTTCGCGGAGAGCGCGCCCGGGCCGGGCTGCGGGCGGGATACCGCGGGCGCGGCCGGCCTGTCGGTCGTTCCGCACAAATTTGTGTGAAGCGACACCCCCCAAGACGGGGCGGGTTGCGGCCTGAGCCGCGGGGGGATACCGTGCGCGCACCGAGGGACCGGAGGACCATCATGTACCTGCTCATGCTGACGCATCGCCTGACCGGGCTCCTGGCCGCGTGCCTGCTGCTGTGCGGCTGCACGACGGTTCCGACGGCGGAGTTGGGGGAATACCGAGCGGCGTTCGGGGAGGCCCGGACGGCGGGCGAGCGCTTCGTGATCGACTATGGGGTGATCAGCGAACGGGTGGATGAGAGCATCGGCGCGGCGACGCCGGCGGACCCCGCGGCGCGGTTCGGATTCGACGTCGGGGCGGTGGAGCGCGGCGAGGGGGCGGCGGACGCTGTCGGCGTCCGTCTGCAGGCATGGGAGATCGTGGACCGGTACAACCGGGCCCTGGTCGCGCTGGCGGAGGGGCGCAGCGAAGAGGAGGTACGCGGGGCGCTTGACGGGCTGGTCGGGAGCCTGAAGCAGTTCCCCATCGGGGGCGTCGCCGGGCTGGGATCGGCGGTCATGCCGTACATCGGGCTGGTGCAGGAGGCGCTGCAGATCATCGACCGGGAAATGGCGGCGCGGCGCTTCAACAGCGCGGTCACGCTGGTCGGGCCGAAGATCCTCGGCTTCGTCGGGCTGCTGAAGGCGGACGCGTCGGACTTCTACGAGATGCGGAAGATCTACCGCAATCGCGTCTACAGCGGCCAGACCGACCGGATCAGCGATCAACTGCGGGCGATGGCAGGGCTCGCGGCGTCGCACGGGGTGTCGTATCCGGCCGGGAGCGGCGCCACGCCGGAGCAGGAGCGGGGGGCGGCGATCATCGCGGGGCTCGACGGGGCGATCCGGGTGCTGCCGGAGTTTGTGGGTGGGATTCCGCCGATCCGGGCGGCGTCGAGCGCCGACGCGCCGGGCGAGCCGATCATCGATTCGATCGAGTCGACCAGGACGGCGGTGGCGGACGGCGTGGCGCGGGCGCTGGCCGCGGATGCGGAGTTGCTCGCCTATCGCGATGCGATCACGGAATACGTGCGGCTGCTGGTTGATCTCGAGCAGTCGATCCGGGCGTTGTCGGTCGCGGCGGCCGACGGCGAGCGGTCGGTGCCGTCGCTGGCGACCGTTGGCGCGAGTGTCCGGAATCTGAAGCGGGCGTGGGTGGAGTTCGAGAAAACGAGGTAAACACGATGGCGTTGGATGAACAACTCTGCAAGGACACGTACCAGAAGACCTGGCAGGCCCTGAACACGGTGGCGGCGTCGCTGACGCTCTCGAACGACGTGGTCAAGGAGGCGCGGCTGGCGCGCAACCTGGTCGACGCGAAGTACCGGGACAAGGTGAAGAGCGACGTGAACGAGCGGACGGAGCAGTTCCAGTCCTTCATCAAGGACATGCAGGCGGCGCTGGCGACGATCAGCCGCGACGACACGGTCGGGCACGTCGTGAAGCTGACGGGGCTGATCGGCGACGCGCGGGAACTGCTCGCGGTGAACGCGTAGCACCGGCTGCGAATGGCCCCGCCCGGATTCGAACCGGGGACCAAGCGATTATGAGCCGCCTGCTCTACCGCTGAGCTACAGGGCCGACACGTAGGGTACCCGGTGACGGGATGACGCGGCGACGCCGGGCCGGCTTCGTTTGTCGCCGCGATGCCCCGATCGGTCACTTGATGGACAGCATCTCGCGGTACGAGGGCAGGGGCCAGAGATCCTGAGCGACGCTGGTCTCGAGCGTGTCGGCGAGCTCGCGCAGCTCGGTCATGGCGGGCACGATCTTGTCGCGGATGTGCACGGCGTGCTGGAAGTGGTCGGCGTCGTGGTGGGCGATCGCCTTCTCCAGCCGGGCGATGGCGCCGCGGGTCTTGCCGACGATGGCCGCGTGCTCTTCGAGCATGGCGCGGAGCTCGGCGGCCGGGACGTCCGCGGCCTCGGTCGCCGTGACCGACTCGGCGATCTCGGTCTGCTGGCGGATCGCGGCGGGGAGAACGAGGGTGCGTGCCATGGAGACCATGGTCTCGGCCTCGATGAGCACCTGCTTGTTGTACTTCTCGACGAAGATGTACGCCCGGCTGTCGACCTCCTGCTTGCCGAGGACCTTGTACTTGCCGAAGAGCTCGACGTTCTTCCTGGACTTGAGGACGGGGAGGGCGTCGACGGTGTTGCGGAAGTTCGGCAGGCCGCGCTTCTCGGCCTCCTTGTGCCACGCGGCGTCGTAGTTGTCGCCGTCGAAGAGGATGCGTTTGTGGTCCTTGACGATCTTCTGGAGGAGCGTGACGACGGCGGCCTCGAGCTTGGGCGCGGCCGGCTTGGGGCCGGCGGCCTTTTCGAGTTCGGTGGCGACGTAATCCAGCGAGTCGGCGACGATGGTGTTGACGACCGTGACGGGCCAGGCGACGGCGGCGGAC
>CAZMPE010000202.1:0-3229 GCA_964567955.1 uncultured Phycisphaeraceae bacterium
TTGAGGTTGTCGAGCGCGACGAGCTCGCCGTAGCGCTTCGTCAGGTTGATCGTCTCGATCATCGGCACGGAACGGCTCCCATCCTTCGCGCTCGCATCAGCCCCCGCCGCCGGTCTCCGGGGCCGCCGGGCGGAGCGGGGCCTCGGGGAGAGGATACACCCAGGTGATGATCGTGCGTCCGGTCGTCTCCACCTCGGTGAACCGGCCGTCCCGCACGAAGACCGGGGTCGGGGTGGGCAGGCCTGTCCGCGAGCCGAGCTGGCCGATGATGATGACGCAGGGCTGCGTGAACCAGCGGCCGAGGTCGAAGCCGTGGGTGGCGTCGCGGAGGGCGACGCGGCCTTCGATCGGCGACGCCTGGGCGAGGTTGTGCTCCGGCGGCTGGAGCTGCGAGTAGAGCATCGCGGCGGTCAGGCGCTGGGCCGCTCGTCCGGAGTCGCGCCGGCCGAGCTCCTGATCGTCCGTGAAGCCGGACTTGTCGACGAGGTCGGAGAGGAAGGCGAGTGAGGAGACGTCGTTGTTCGACCGCTGCACGATCGTGGAGAGATCGATCGGGACATCGGGCGGCCATTCGGGGAGGCTCTGGATCACGACATCGGCGAGGAGGGGCGCCTTGCCCTGGCGGAGCAGCGAGCGCGCGAGCGGCCGCTGCCCGCGGACCACAACAATGAAGACGTCGTTGAGCGCGCCGGGGAGCCCGTGCCGGATGACGCCGCGGAGGACCGGGCGGTCGACGCCCGCGGGGAGGAGCTCGATCCTGGGTTCGGCGTCGCTGCCGGCGTAGGCCTCGGGGCGGGGCATGCGCCAGCGCGGGCTGCCGAGCCAGTCGAACTGGAGCTGCTTGACGGTGGAGCGGGCCGGGATGACGGCGAGTTCGGGCGAGCGGGACTCGACGCGGTAGGCGCGGGCGTCGAGGAATGTGCCGCCGAGGTCGGAGCGCGGCGGCGACCATGGCGAGATGCCGTTGTGCGTGGTGTCGACGAGGGCGAGCGGCGCGGCCCGATCGGCGGGGTTTCCGAGGCTGACCGCGGCGTCGCCGTAGAAGGGCAGGAAGAGGCTCATCCAGGTGCGCGAGCGCTGCCAGGGCTGTCCGTAGACATGCTGGAGGATCGTGAGGTGCGTGCCGGCGAGGCGGCGCGGCTTGATGGCGGTGGCCCCGCCCCAGGCGATCGCGGTGAAGACGCCGGCGGCGCACAGGAAGGCGACCCAGGCGTGCCGGACGTAGCCGTACCGCTTGAGGACGTAAAAGCCGGCCGGGCCCGCGACGAACCAGTACGTGACGAAGACGACGAAGCCGATGAGGACGCCCGCCTCGGCGCGGCCGGTGCGGGCGATCTCGTTGCTCACGTCGGCGTCGAGGGTGACGATCTGGCGCGAGTCGGTCAGGGTCGCCGCTTCGCGATCCGGGTAGAGCGTGCCGCGGCGTCCGAGGATGCGGTTCCAGAAGATCTCGGGGTCGGGGAGGTCGCGGTCGCTGAGCCAGCGGCTGGAGAGGTCCAGGCCGATCATGGTGACGGCGCCGACTCCTTCGTTGCGCCGGACGACGAAGCAGCCGCCGTCGGGGGCCTCCATGATGCGTGTGGCGCCGGAGTTCCAGGACGGGTTGTCCTCCTCGTGGGGCACGAAGAACTGGACGGCTTCACTGTCGGGGAGGGGTAACAGGCGCGCGGGGTCGGAGTCGACGACGAGCAGCGGGCGCAGCAGGTTGAGGTCGTAGCTGTCGCGGCGCTGCACGCTGACGCGCGGGACGAGGTCGTAGAGCGGGTTGTTGACCTCGTCGGTCCAGCCCTGGCCGATGCGGGGCAGGACGATGACGAGGTGCCCGCCGCGCCGGACCCACTCGCGGATCGCGTGCGCGGTGTCGGGGCCGAGCTGGCCGGGCTGGCCCTCGGACCAGACGAGCGTGTCGAACTGTGCGAGGCCCATCCATCGGTCGGGGAGCGTCGAGGCGTCGAGCCCGGTGATGATCTCGGTGCGTTCGTGCCCGGTCGGGTGCCAGGCGCCGCGACCGGTGCGGCGGCCGGCGTCCTGTTCGAAGCGTTTGAGCGCGAGGGACTTTCGTCCGACGACGCCGATGAGTCCTTCGACCGACGAGACGGGCTGCCGGGTCGAGGCGATGCGGGCCTCGCCGAGGAGCCGGCCGGCGGAATACTTGGGGGCGGAGGGGTCGAGGCGCAGGGGGTCGCCGCCGAGGTCGTCCTCAATGGCCGCGTTCGCCGTGACGCGCAGGACCTGGCGCTGATCGAACTGGAACGGGATCCGGAAGTAGATCCAGACCTGCTGGCGCACTCCCGGATTTGTGGTGACGACGCGCTGCGACATCAGGCGGTCGCCGTCGACGTCATCGATGCCGACCCGGACGACGACTTCGCGCGGGCGGTCGAAGCTGTCGGTGACGTCGACCCGGAGGCCGACCCACTCGCCCTGACGGGTGACCCCGCCGGCGCCGAACCACCGGGTCTCGATCGCGATCTCGCCGCTGCTGCCGAGCGCGGGCTGGGCTTCGCCGCCGATCTGGGCGTTGGCCGGCGGGGCGGCCAGCGCCGTGATCAGCAGCAGGAAGAGGGTTGGCAGCCCCACAAGGCGGCCGATCGGGCATCGGTCGGGCATCGGAGGATTCTACCGGGACTCAAGGGCGGGGGTTCTCGGACCGATGCCATGGATATGGCCCCGTTCTCCGCCGTCATCTGGCTGGCCCTGGCGTTCATCTCCGCCGTGGTGGTGCTCAACTTCCTGCGGATCCTCGCGGTCACCATCCGCAACGAGACCTATCTGCACAACCTGCGGAACAAGGTGTCCACGCTGAAGCGCCTGCACGCGAAGGCGCGGGCGGCAGAGGAGGACGGAGAGGTGATCGAGGTCGACGAATACGTCGAGCCTGAAGCGCCCGTGAAGCAGGCGGCGTAGGCGGCTCTACATCCCCATGCGCCAGAGTTCGGAGACGAGGATCGCGTGCGACCGCGCGCCGGCGCGGAAGCAGTCGAGCTCGAACTTCTCGTTCGGCGAGTGGACGCGGTCGTCGTCGAGGCCGAATCCCATGAAGATTGTTTCGAGCCCGAGCGCGGACTTGAGCAGCCCGGCCACGGGGATCGAGCCGCCGCTCTTGATGAGGCCGGGCTTGACGGAGGTCGCCGACTCCATCGCGCGCATCGCCGCGGCGAGGGCGGGCGAATCCGTGCGGACGGTCGCCGGGTGTCCGCCGTGGTGGTCGATCATCTCCCAGCGGCAG
>CAZMPE010000202.1:3239-5543 GCA_964567955.1 uncultured Phycisphaeraceae bacterium
TCAAGCCAGCGGAAGAAGGCCTTGGTGACCTTCTCCGGGTCCTGATCGGCGACGAGCCGGAAGCTGACCTTCGCGCCGGCCTTGGAGGGGATCACGGTCTTGGCGCCGGGGCCGGAGTAGCCGCCCCAGATGCCGTTGATCTCCGCGGTCGGGCGTGCCCACTCGCGTTCCATCGCCGAGTATCCGGCCTCGCCGATGTCCGCCTCGGGCGGAAGACCGATCTTCTTCAGGGCCGCGCCGGCGTCAAAGCCGAGTCGCTTCCACGCGGCGCGCTCGGAGTCCTCGAGCGGGCGCACGTCGTCGTAGAAGCCCGGGATGGTGACGCGGCGGTCGGCGTCCCAGAGCTGCGCGAGGACGCGCGCGAGCTCGTTGTTGGGATTGGGTGCGCGCCCGCCCCAGAGGCCGGAGTGCAGGTCCTGATCCGGGCCGTGGAGGATGACCTCGGTGTACGCGAGGCCGCGGATGCCGTAGGTGATCGCCGGGCGGCCGCGCCCCAGCATGCCGGTGTCGGAGATGACGCAGACGTCGCAGCCCTTGAGGCGTGTGCCGGCGTTCTGCTCGACGAACCGCGGCAGGCTGACGGAGCCGCATTCTTCTTCGCCTTCGAGCATGACGGTGAGGCGGATGCCGCCGGCGGTTTCGCCGGTGACCTGCTTCCAGGCGCGCAGGGCCTCGAGGAACATCATGACCTGGCCTTTGTCGTCGACGGCGCCGCGGGCGACGATGCGCTCGCCGGGGCCGCCCTCGATCGCGGGCTTGCGGACGGGCTCGAAGGGCGGGCTCTCCCACAGGTCGAGCGGGTCCACGGGCTGGACGTCGTAGTGTCCGTAGAACAGGACGTGCGGCCCTTTGTATCCGGGCGCGCCGGGCGTGCTCGCCATGACGATCGGGTGCCCCTCGCCGCCCTTGCCGTCGGATGTGCGGCAGACCTCGACGGAGAGACCGGAGGCCTTGAGGTGTTCCGCGGCCCATCCCGCGGCGAGCCCGACGTCGGACTTGTGCTTCGGGTCGGTCGAGATGCTGGGGATGCGGAGCCATTCGATCAGTCGTGCGATCGACTCGGGCTCGTTCTTGGCGAGTTGGCGGAGTACATCCTGAACGCGATCGGCGACCATTCGTCACCTCCGTGGGGCACGCGGGCGGAAGTCCAGCATAGCGCACAGGTGATCGGCCCGCGGCGGCTCCAATGAGAACCCGGGGCGGACGGCCGCCCCGGGGTGCGTTGCAGGAGCGAGGATTCGACTCAGCGGGCGCGGCGGCGGCGGGCGGCGAACGCCGCGCCGATGCCGAGGAGAGCCAGCGAGCCCGGGGTCGGGATGAGGGTGCCCTCGATCCGGACGTTGTCGACGCGATCCGTGCCCGTTGCCGCGACGGTGCCTCCGTTCGCGGAGACGGTGGTGGTATTCACGAGGCGGAAGAACAAACTGGCCTGATTGTCCCCGCCGGGAGCCGAGATCGGGCCGATGTTGTAGATCGGCTGCGGAGTGCCCGAGGACCAGGTGGGGTTTGGTGACGCGTTCGCAAGGACAGAGTAGAGGAACAGCGGAGCGAAGTTCACGCCGTCCGTGCTCATGTCGAGGCGGAAGTCGCGCGGACCTGTGTTGCTCGAGGCCTGATCCCACTGGATCGTGATGCTCGTGTAGCCGCTTGTTGAGGTCTGAAACTGGTAGTAATCACCGATGGCCCAATCGTTCGAGCTGAACGATTCGAGCGACCCATTCCCGACCGGGTTGCTGTACACGGCGGCGGTGCTGACATGGAACCCGGACGCGTTCGATGACGCAGCAAACACGCCGGCCTCGGCCAGATGCGGGCCGGCCGTCGCGGGGACGCTGACCTCGAAGGTCCAATCCGCGAGCACCGCCCCGTGCGCGGCGCACGCCAAGCCCGTCACCGCGGCGACTGCAAACACCTTGATCATCTGAACTCCTCCTATGCGTCGCCGCGCGGGTGGACCGCGCGGCAGCCGTTTGTTGCTCGCCGCCGCACAACACGGACGGCGCTTGTCTCTCTGGCGGGAGTCTAGTGACCGGCGGGCGATCCGGCAACGCGGTCGGTCGGGGCGGGCCGGAGGCCGGCGGCTTGAGAGGCGGCCCGTCCGGCGCGCGCGGCGTCCCGGGGAGTGCCCTCGGAACTTGTTCCGCGACAAGGATTTAGGGGATGGTCTTGCTGGCGCCGGGCTGATTGTAAAACGCGACGGATTCCGGCGTGGCGCTGTTGCCCGTGAAGACAGATCCGCCCGGGTACCAAGGACTGGCGTCCGTCCATGCCTGGGTGCTCTTCATGGTCCCGACGTGGTTGTCG
>CAZMPE010000203.1:0-2263 GCA_964567955.1 uncultured Phycisphaeraceae bacterium
GGGGCTGGTGCGGGAGATCAGCGGCGGCGGGGGGATCCCCTTGATCGCGGTCTACCGTCCGGGGGGCGGGGCGCCGACCTACTTCCAGAGCTTCTTCAAGGTTTCGGACCTTGAACGGGCGGTGTCAGGAGGCGATGCGGCCGCCGGGACGCGTTGACACGCTAGGATGTGCGGTCTACGTTCATTGTTCTCGCGGACGGGCCGATACTGTCCGCGAGCAGAATCCGCGGGCGTAGCTCAGTGGTAGAGCGTCACGTTGCCAACGTGAAAGTCGAGGGTTCAAGTCCCTTCGCCCGCTTTCGAGCATGACGCCCCCCGTTCCGGACATCGGAACGGGGGGCGGGTGCGCTGTTGGGCGGAGCGCGGGTGTGAACCCCCGCGTTCCCACGTCTGTACAATGGTGCGTTCGAGAAGCACAACAACCGAGGAGTTGAAACATGGCGAATCTCACGACCCGGATCGTCCTTTGCTCGGTGGCCATCTGCGGGACCTGGCTGGCGTCGTCGGTCTCGGCGCGGCAGGACGCGACGCAGCCCGCGGCGGCGGTCAACGCGATGTGCCCGATCGGCAAGGAGCCGATTGATCCGGGGGTGAAGACGCTGGCGTACAAGGGGAAGCAGATCGGGTTCTGCTGCCCGGGTTGCGAGACGGAGTTCAACGGCTGGGCGGAGAAGGAGCGCGACGCGTTCGTGGCGCTGGCGGTGGCGCACAAGGAGCCGGGGCAGCCGGACAAGGCGGCCGAGCCCGCGAAGGCCCAGAAGAGCGAGGTCGCGCCGTATACGCTGGCGACGTGCCCGATCTCCGGCCTGAAGCTGGACAAGAAGGGCGAGCCGGTGGTGCGCGAGTACGAGGGGCGCGAGGTGAAGTTCTGCTGCGGCGGCTGCCCGCCGGCGTTCGAGAAGGACCTGAAGGCCTCGTTCGCGAAGCTCGATGAGCAGATCATCAAGGACCAGTTGCCGCTGTACCCGGTCGACACGTGCGTCGTGTCGGACGAGACGCTCGGCGGCAACCACATGGAGGCGGTCAACGTGGTCTTCCAGGGTCGGCTGGTGCGGCTGTGCTGCAAGGCCTGCAAGCGGGACCTGACCGACGACCCGAAGACGTTCCTGGCCAAGCTGGACAAGGCGATCGTCGCCAAGCAGGCCCCGGCCTACGCCCTTGAGACGTGCGTGGTGAGCGGCGAGAAGCTGGATTCGATGGGCAAGCCGATCGACATGGTGATCGGCAACCGCCTGATCAAGCTCTGCTGCAAGGGGTGCGCGAAGGACGTGCGCAAGGACCCGGCGAAGTACATCGCGATCGTGGACGCGGCCAACCAGAAGGGCGCCAAGTAGAGATTCGACGGATCGGGGTCGGCGCGGACGGCCCGTGGAGGCAGCATCATGGGCGGGACGGGGCCGGTATCGACGGGAACGGTCGAACGGATCAAGACGATCCTGCGTCGCGACCTGAAACTCGGGGCGGACGCACGGATCGCGGACGACATGCCGCTGATCGGCGGTGAGTTCGACCTTGATTCCCTTGACATGCTCCTGCTCGTCACGAGCGTTGAGAAGGAGTTCGGCGTGAAGATCGCCAACGGATCGATCGGGCGCGAGGCGTTCGCGAGCGTCCGGTCGCTGTCGGAGTTCGTGGATACCGCCGCGCGGGCGTAGGGAGGGCTCGTGTCCGGGGCGATTCTCGAGAGGCTGCCGCACCGCGAGCCGTTTCTGTTCCTGACGCGGGTGATCGAGCTCGATCCGGGCCGGGCGGGGCGTGCGTCGTGGTCGGTCAGGGGCGATGAGGCGTTCTTCCGGGGGCACTTCCCCGGGCGTCCGGTGGTGCCCGGCGTGCTGATCGGCGAGGCGCTGGCGCAGCTGAGCGGGCTGGTCGGGCTGCACACGGATGGCGGCTCGGGCGGGGGACGGCTGGCGCACGTCGACCTGCGGTTCGACGGCGCGGCGAGCCCGCCGGTGGAGATCATGCTCGAATCGCGGCTGGAGCGGGCACTCGGGTCGCTGAGGCAGTTCGAGGTGTCGGCCCGCGCGGGCGGGGCGGTTGTGGCGCGCGGGATGCTGACGCTGGCGGAGACGCCGGCATGATCGGGGCGCTCCTGCTCGTGACGTGGTTGGCGCTGGCCCAGCCGGCGGCGCCGGGCGTGGCGCTGGCGGCGGAGCTCGAGCAGCTCGACGCGCGGGTCGGCGCGATCGCGGACCTGGAGGCGGACTTTGAACAGCGGAAGATGACGGCGGAGCCACTTCGCGAAACTCATTTCGTTCAGCTC